>JAATGE010000174.1 GCA_015654825.1 Rhodospirillales bacterium | reverse complement strand
CGCAGACCCCAATTTTGTCAGTTCCTCGACCGGCATTGACATTACGCCAATTGGCGACGCCGGAGAGCCTGCGCCGATGGAGCAGAAGACTCCCGCCGCGCAGCGCTAACGCAGGCGGCGGCACGCCGTCGGGGGTCCAGGCGGCGGAGCCCCCGGTCGGCGAAGCCGTTCAACCTCAACCTACCATGCTCTAGCGTTCGCGCGGCGGGCCCGCGTGGGCCTCATACCAACTGCCGGAAATCTTGACTCCTGCGGCCGTGTCCGGGCGCGGATAAGGGCAGGAAGGCCAGGGCTCTGCCCTGGCCTTTGACAGGTCAAAATTTAAGCCCGTTGGTATCAGGTGCCGGCGGGCTCGGGGCTGACCCGGCCGGCCGCGCGGGAAATGCCACGCTCGATGCGGCGGGTCAGGCGCTCCGCCTTGGGATCGTCCGGCGCGATCCGGCGCGCGGCCTCGGCATGTTCGCGCGCCTGCAGCAGATCGCCTTCCTCGAGGAAGTAGTCCGCTGCCTGAATGCGGGCGTTCAGCAGGTCCGGGGCGAACTTGATGGCGCGCACCAGCGCCTGGCGCATCGCCGGGCGGTCATCCAGGCGCTTCAACAGGCGGTACTGCGCCATCGCCGCATGCGCCTCGCGCGCGGCGCTGTTGGCGATTTCGTGCAGCACCAGATCGAGCGCCGCCTGCACCAGGCTCTCCGCCGGCGCCAGCACCGGGGTTTCCGGCAGGTCGGAAAAATCGAGCGGGAACAGCGTGGGCAACTGCGGAAAAAAGCGGCGCCGGGCGTGTTCGTTGGTGGCGGCAAAACGCCGCATGAACGCTTCCGCCTCCGCGCGCGTGGGGCGCCAGCCGCTGCCCGGCATTGCCTCGCTGACCGCCTCCGCCAAACGGCGCCATTGCGGCGTGTCGCGCCAGAGATCGTCCGGCGCGGTCGCGGCCAGGCGGCGGCCGGCGGCCAGCAGCAGGTTCTGCCCTACGAGGGTGATGCCCAGATTGCTTTTTCTATTCGGTGTCTCCGGCGCGATCGGCAGGTCGATGCCGGTCAGTTGAAGGAAATCCTCGACCACGTCGCCGCCGGCGAGGCTGGCGCGATCGAAGATGCGCGGCCGCATGGCGGCGTCGCCGAACGCCCGGGCGAAGCGGTCCAGCAGTGGCCCGAGATCGTATTCCGGCTGCAGTTCCGGGCCGCCGTCCGGCAAGGCGGGGTCCGTCAGCACGCCGCCGCGCAGCCACTGGCTGTAGGCGCTGGCGGCATGCTGATCCTGCCGGCGCAGATAGGCGACCACCTGGATGTTCGCGAAATACGGCTGCAGGTTGTCCGCGAGGCGCTGAACCTCGTCGTCCGCGCGCAGCAATCCGCCGATCTGCTCCGCGGTGATCACGCAGCGCGACGCCCAGTCCGGCAACGCGTTCAGCTCCGCCGCCCACTCCTTTCGGAACCGCTCCAGCCGTGTGGCGGGGGCAAGCCCTTCCCAGGTTCCCGGATGAAAGCCCCACAGGATCCGCGGGTCGTTGACAAAAGCGGCGGGCAGCAGCGCATGGTTCGCCCAGCCGGGGCTCTGCGGCATGTACATACCCTGCGCGCGCAAGGCGTCGCGCTGGCTGGCCAGCACCCGCTGGATGGAGCTGGAACCGGTTTTGGAAAGGCCGATGTGCAGGATCAGGTCGCGTTGCATGCGCCGAGCATAGAGCCGCCTGGTGGTCGGCCGGAACCCCGTGCGGGAAGCGGCGTGCGGGGCGGGGTGCCGAAATGGGGCGACAGCCGCGCACTCCGCATCGGCCTGCTCGGCGGCAGTTTCAATCCGGCCCACGCCGGCCACCTGCATATCGCCCGTGTGGCGATGCGGCGGTTGCGGCTGGGGCAGGTATGGCTGCTGGTTTCGCCGGGCAATCCGCTGAAGGACAGCGCCGATATGGCGCCGCTCGCGCAACGGCTGGCCGGCGCCGCCGCGATCGCCGATGGGCGGCGCATTCTGGCGACCGATATCGAACGCCATCTGGGGACGCGGTTCACGCTCGATACGCTGCGGGCGCTGCATCGCCGGTTTCCGCGCGCGCAATTCGTCTGGCTGATGCGCGCCGACAATATGGAGCAAATCCCGCGCTGGCAGGGCTGGATGGACATCGCACGCGAAACGCAAATTGCGGTGCTGCCCCGCCCCACCTACAATCATCGCGCGCTGTCCGGGCAGGCGGCGCGACGGTGGCACCGCTGGCGCACGCAGCCGCGCGGCGCCCCCGCCCTGGCCGCCCAACCCGCGCCGCGCTGGCTGTTCCTGGCCGCGCGCGAAAACGCCCTGTCCGCCACCCTGCTGCGCGAGCGGCAAAAAACTATTTCTGGAGACGCAACATAGCCCGCAAGCCAGCCGCCCCGACCGCGGGTGCCACGGAAAAGCGCCGCACCCCCCAGCCGCCCGTGGTACTGGCCGGCCCGGCCAAGGCTCCCGGCTCGCCGCGCAAGAAAGCGGCGGTTGCCGGGCCGCGCGGCAAGCGCGAGGCGCCGGCGCCCTCCGCGCGGCTGGATCAGTTGCAGAAACTGATCGTGAGCAGCCTGGAGGACGACAAGGCGGAGGACGTGGTCTCGCTGGACCTGGCGGGCCGCGCGGCGTTCGCCGATCGCATGGTGATCGCCACCGGCCTGGCCGACCGCCAGATCAGCGCCATGGCGACACACCTGGAAAAGAAGCTGCGCGAGACCGGCGTGAAACGCGTGCAGATCGAAGGCGCCGGCGGCAGCGACTGGGTGCTGATCGACGCCGGCGATATCGTCATCCACCTGTTCAAACCGGACGCACGGGCATTGTACGGCCTGGAAAAAATGTGGGGCGCCGATTTTGACACCGCGCCGGCGCAGAGCGTTTGAGCTGGGTGGAAGGAAGGCCAGGGGCAGAGCCCAGGGCAGAGCCCCTGGCCTTCTTCGGCCCGGCCCATGCGCCTGATCGCCGTGGGCCGGTTGCGCGCGGGGCCGGAGGCGGATTTGTTTGCGCGCTATAACAGTCGCATGCGGCCGCCGCTTGAGGTTTTCGAGGTGGCGGAGGGGGTTGGCGCTGCCGGCGAAATCAAAAGGCGGGAGGGCGAGGCTTTGCTGGCGGCGTTGCCGCGGGACACCTTTGCCGTGGCGCTGGACCTTGGCGCCGCCGCGCCCAGCAGCGAGGCGCTGGCGACGTTGCTGGAATCGTGGCTGGCCGCGGGACGCAAGCCGGCTTTCCTGATTGGCGGCGCGGAGGGGCTATCGGCGACGGTGCTGGCGCGGGCCGACCACGTGCTGTCGCTGGGGCCGTTGACCTGGCCGCACATGCTGGTGCGCGTGATGCTGGCGGAGCAGTTGTTTCGTGCCCGCGCGATTGCCGCGGGCCACCCGTATCACCGCGGCGGCCGGCCTGTTTGATGGGCGCTGGTTAACAGCATTTACTTGTATCCGGCGCCGCCAATGGCTACGATCGTTATTGGACAATCCGTACATAATTTGTCTGAAAAAGGAAGCGCCATGGACCAGATGATCGTCGAACCCCGCGACTACCTGGCGGAAGATCCCTGGACCCTGCCGCTCGAGAAATTCGACGTCGCGCGTGCCGTGCTGTTTCAGCACGATGCGTTCTGGCCTTATTTCCAGCGCCTGCGCCGCGAGGCCCCGGTGCATTGGTGCGACAGCGGCGAATTCGGCAATTACTGGTCGATCAGCAAGTACAAGCACATCATGCAGATCGAGGCGAACCATGAAGTGTTCTCCTCCGACGTGAAATATGGCGGCATTACGTTGCGCGACCAGCTGCTGGATTTCGTGATGCCGATGTTCATTGCGATGGACCCGCCGAAGCATGATTTGCAGCGTGCCGCGGTGCAGCCGATCGTTTCTTCGGAGAGCCTGGCGAACCTGGAAGTGCTGATCCGTGAGCGGGCGCAATCGATTTTGGATAATCTGCCGATCGGCGAAACGTTCAACTGGGTGGACCGCGTTTCGATCGAGCTGACCACGCAGATGCTGGCCACCTTGTTCGATTTTCCGTGGGAGGAGCGGCGCAAGCTTACCCGCTGGTCGGACGTGGCCACAGCGACGCCCGGCGGGGGCGTGATCGACGACGAGGACCAGCGCAAGGGCGAGCTGATCGAGTGCCTGCAGTATTTCACGGTGTTGTGGAACGAGCGCGTGAACGCGCCACCGCGCGGCGACCTGATTTCGATGATGGCGCATGCGGATGCGACGCGGCATCAGGACCCGATGGAATATCTCGGCAACCTGCTGCTGCTGATTGTCGGCGGCAACGATACCACGCGCAACTCGATCAGCGGCGGCCTTTACGCGCTGAATAAATTCCCGGACGAATACGGCAAGCTGCTGAACAATCCGGGCCTGGTGCCGAACATGGTGCCGGAAATCATTCGCTGGCAGACGCCGCTGGCGCATATGCGCCGCACCGCGACGCGTGATTTCGAGTTCGAGGGTCACAAGTTCCACGAAGGCGACCGTGTGGTGATGTGGTACGTCTCCGGCAACCGCGACGAAGAGGTCATTACCGACGGCGACCGCCTGATGATCGAGCGCGAGCGGCCTCGGCGGCATTTGTCGTTCGGATTCGGCCTTCACCGCTGCCTGGGCGAGCGCCTGGCCGACATGCAGCTGCGCATTATCTGGGAAGAGATCCTGAAACGTTTTGGCCGCATTGAAGTGGTGGAGGAACCGCGCCGCGTGGTTTCTTCGTTCGTAAAGGGGTACGAGACCTTGATGGTGCGCATTCCGGCCGACCAGGTCAGGAAGCACTAGCCCGCAGGGAATCGTATTTGGAGTTCCCTTGACTTGATAGTAGCGTCGGACGTTCGACCCAAAGCGAAGGCGAAATGAACAAAAGTTTTTTGGTTCTTTTTTTCAAAAAAGAACAAGAAGAAAGTGCTTCTTTTTGAAAAAAGAAGCAAAAACTTTTGTTAATTGTTGCTTGTTCGCCGACGTCAGTTGGAGCGGGCGGTGGCGGATTTCAAATGCGATTGCCCTGAGGCGGAGAGCCCTGGCATTCCTTCGCCTCGCTGCGTAAACACGCCCCCATGACCGCCACCGCCATCCTGCACGGCACCGCGGGCGACGAACTCGCGTCCGCCCTGGCCGCGGCCGGCATTGTCGGCAGCTATGCGACGCCGGAGG
>JAATGE010000575.1 GCA_015654825.1 Rhodospirillales bacterium | reverse complement strand
GAGCTGGAAAAATACGTGCTGCTGCGCAACGCCCGGGCGACGCTTTATCCCTCGCTGTTCGAAGGTTTCGGGCTACCGGTGCTGGAAAGCCTGTCGGTGGGCACACCCTGTGTGGCGAGCTGGAGCAGCTCCATCCCGGAAGTGGGCGGCGAATGCTGCAGCTATTTCGATCCGTTGTCGGCGGGGGATTTCGAACGCGCGATCGGCGCGTTGCTGGCACGCAGCGGGCCGGCGCTGCGCCAGGCCTGCCGCGCCCACGCCGCCCGCTACACCTGGCGCCACGCGCTGGAACGCATCCTGGAACGGCTGCTGGAGCTGCCGCAATTCGCCGGCGCAGCGCGGGCGGGCGCGGGCAGGAGGCGCCGCAACCAACGCTAACGACCCGGCCGAGCCGGAACCCTCCATGAGGGCCTAGCGCCGCAGGCCCGGTCATTCGCAGTGCGAGACCACGCTGCACGTGACGGGTCCAGGGCAGAGCCTGCCTTTTCTGGCCACTCGCCCGCCGCGCCACTGGACAACCTAGGCGGCCCGGGCCATCTGGCGCGGTTCGTGCCCTTTCACACGATTTCGTTAGATTTCGTGCGACAGAGTGTGGCCCTGAGCAATATTTCCGGCGAGATTTACCCCAAAAATGAGTGCTTTCTTCGAGGAACGCGTGCTGTCCGTGCATCACTGGACGGACACACTGTTCAGCTTCACGTGCACCCGCGACCCGGCGTTCCGCTTCAAGAGCGGCCAGTTCACCATGATCGGGCTGATGGTCGATGGCAAACCGCTGGTGCGCGCCTACAGCATGGTGAGTGGCCACTGGGACGAGACGCTCGAGTTCCTGTCCATCAAGGTGCAGGACGGGCCGCTGACCAGCCGGCTGCAGCATATCCGGGTGGGCGATACGGTGCTGATCGGCCGCAAGCCGGTGGGGACGCTGCTGGTGGAGAGCCTGCAGCCGGGGCGCAATCTGTACATGTTGGGGACCGGCACCGGCCTGGCGCCGTTCATGAGCCTGATCCGCGATCCGGAGACCTACGAACCGTTCGAGAAGATCGTGCTGGTGCACGGCTGCCGAACGGTGGACGAGCTGGTTTACGAGGATCTGATCAAGGACGAGCTGCCGCATCATGAGCTGCTGGGCGAGCTGGTGCAGGAAAAGCTGGTCTACTACCCGACCGTGACGCGCGAGGCGTATGCGCATCAGGGGCGGGTGACCGACCTGATTTTCAACGGCAAGCTGCCGGCGGATCTCGGCTTGCCGGCGGTCGATCGCGAGCAGGATCGCATCATGCTGTGCGGCAGCCCCGGACTGCTGGCGGATTACGGCGCCTGGCTGAAGGCGAATGCGTGGGTGGAGGGGACCAATACGCATCGCGGGGAGTACGTAATCGAGAAGGCGTTCGTGGAGCGCTAGGCTAAGGATTCAATGGCTTCGCCGACCAGGGGGCTCTGCCCCCTGGACCCCCGTCGGCGTGCCGCCGCTGGCGTTAGCGCTGCGCGGCGGGAGGTCACGCGTGAACTCGGTGTCGATGCCGAACTCGGAACAAACAAAATTGGGGTCTGGGGCCTAAGGCCCCAGCGGGTCCAGGGCAGAGCCCTGGCCTTTTTCCCTTACGCTGGCTGCAACACGCCGCGCCGTATCTGATCGTCCTCGATCGACTCGAACAGGGCGCGGAAATTGCCTTCGCCGAAACCTTCGTTGCCTTTGCGTTGGATGAATTCGAAAAACACCGGGCCGATCAGGTTCGCGGAAAATATTTGCAGCAGCGTGCCGATGCCGTCGCGGCCGGCGACGGCTTCGCCGTCGATCAGAATGCCGAGGGCGTGCAGATGGGCGATTTCCTCGCCGTGGCCGGGGAGGCGGGCGTCGATACGCTCGTAGTAGGTGTCGGGCGGGGCGGGCATGAAGCCCATGCCGGCTTTGCGCAGGCCGCCGACGGTGGCGAAAATATCGGCGGTGCCGCAGGCGATGTGCTGAATGCCCTCGCCTTTATAGCTGTGCAGGTATTCCTCGATCTGGCTTTTGTCGTCGGCGGATTCGTTGAGTGGAATGCGGATGCGGCCGTCGGGGCTGGTGATGGCGCGGCTGAACAGGCCGGTGTGGCGGCCTTCGATGTCGAAGAAACGAATCTGCTTGAAATTGAAGATGCGGGAATAGAAGTCGAACCAGACGTCCATGCGGCCGCGGTGCACGTTGTGGGTCAGGTGGTCGATGAAATAGAGGCCGCGGCCGACGGGTTGCGGGTCGCGCTCGCCGAGCCAATCGAATTCGGCGTCGTAGGCGGAGCCGGTGGCGCGGTAGCGGTCAATGAAATAAATCAGGCTGCCGCCGATGCCCTCGATGGCGGGGACGTCGAGCGTCAGGGCGCCGTGGGTTTCGGGGGTGGCGGGCTGGGCGCCGAGCGAGACGGCGCGCTCGAAGGCGTGGTGCGCGTCGACGACGCGGAAGCCCATGCTGGGGACGCAGGGGCCGTGGGCCT
>JAATGE010000308.1 GCA_015654825.1 Rhodospirillales bacterium | reverse complement strand
GTGTTTCAGGATCGCCGCCTGTTCCCGCACATGAACGTGCGTGACGATCTGTACTACGGCCTGAAGCGCGCGCCGCACGGCTCGATCTTAGTCGATGAAACGCTGGCGCTCCTCGGCATCGAAAAGCTGCTGAAACGCAATCCGGCAACGCTCTCCGGCGGCGAGCGCCAGCGCGTCGCCATCGGCCGCGCATTGTTGAGCCAGCCACGCCTGCTGCTGATGGATGAGCCGCTCGCCAGCCTGGACGCCGCCCGCCGCGGCGAAATCCTGCCCTATCTGCGCCGCCTGCGCGACACGATGCACCTGCCGATCATCTATGTGACCCACTCCATGGAAGAAGCCGTGCACCTGGCCGACCAGATGGTGCTGCTCGAGAACGGGCGCGTGCTGGCAACCGGCCCCCTCGCGGAGCTCGCGGCACGCGTGGACCTGCCCCTCGCCGTGCGCGATGACGCCGCCGGTGTGCTGAACGGCTACCTGCACAGCCACGATTACGAACGCCGCCTCAGCGCCATTGCCTGCGGCGGCCAAGTTTACATGGTACCGCTGACCTCCATCGAGCCGCGCACGCCGGTGCGCCTGCGCATACCGGCCCGCGAGGTCATCCTGGCGCTCGACGCACCGCGCGAAGTCAGCGTCAGCAACGTCATCCCGGCAATGGTCTGCGGCATCGGCGAAGTCGCCACCGGCCACGCCGCCCTGGTGGAAATCGACGTCGGCGGTGGCGTGCTGCTGGCGCGCATCACCCTCGACGCCGCCGAGCGCCTGCGCCTGCGCCCCGGCGCGCGGGTGCTGGCACTGATCAAGTCGATGTCGGTCGAGTTGCTGGTGTGAGGTAAGGTCAGGAAGGCCAGGGCAGAGCCCTGGCCTTTTCGAATGCGTCAATCATCGAACGCCGACAGCTGGCGGGCCCGGCCGCGCAGGTCCTAAAACCTCCGGGCCCGCCAGTGGTGCGATCCGCCGGGCACGGCGCAACACACCTGTTCGGCAGCCTTCCGGAGGATGACAGGGGATCAGTCGCCCCGTCAGGCCGCGCCCCCTCATGGTCGTTCGCGGCGATTTATGTCTTGAACAGAGTATTAAACGTGCGGAATCCTGTCGCGCGCGCCGCCTGTGCCGATGGTGGTGTTATCCGGGCGCCACCGCTTGTATGGTCGCTACGGGCCGCCGCCCGCCGCGGAGTTAGGTGTTGAGCGAGTCCGTAGACCTGATCGAGTTTGGGCCATTCCGGCTGGACCCGGCGCGCCACACCCTGTGCCGCGGCGATACCCTGGTGCCGTTGAGTTCGCGCGCGTTCGACATCCTTTTGCTGCTGGTCGAGAAGCGCGGCCGCGTCGTCAGCAAGGACGAGATCCTGGCGACGGTCTGGCGCGGCATGATCGTCGAGGAGAACAATCTGGCGGTTCAGGTCTCCGCCCTGCGCCGCGCCCTGGCCGAGGGCTGCGAAACGGCCCTCATCCTGACCGTGCCCGGCCACGGCTATCGCTTCGTCGGCGAAATCGCCCGGCCGGCGCCGCCCGCGCCACCCGCTGCCGCCCCCGTCGCGCCGCCGCCATTGCCCACTCCACAGCCGCCGCCGGCCGTGCAAGCCGCCACCACCCCCAAAACCGTATCCTGGCGCTGGCCGTCGCTCTACGCCGCCGGCGCAATAATACTGGCCGCCGCCCTGCTGCTCCTGTGGCGCGGCGCAGCCCCGCCGGCCTCATCGCCGCCGCGCGTGGCCCCACGTCTTTCCATCGCCGTGCTGCCGTTCCGCGACCTCTCCGACGATCGCTGCTGCGACTACCTCGCCGATGCCATCAGCGACGACCTGACCACCGACCTTTCCCACATACCGGGCAGCGTCGTGATCGCCCGCGAATCGAGCGACGTATTTCGCGGCCGCGCGCTGCCCACGGCGGAAATCGGCCGCACGCTGAACGTGCGCTACCTGCTGGAAGGCAGCCTGCGCGCCGTCGAGGGCCAATTCTCCATCAACGCCCAGCTCATCGAGGCCACGAGCGGCGTGCACCTGTGGGCGGAACGTTTTACCGTCCCGCGCGACCACCTGGCCGATGCGCAGGATGGCATCGTGCGCCGGCTGACCAGCGCGCTCGGCGTCAAGCTGGTCGATATCGAAGGCGCGCGCGCGGCCCGCGAACGCGCCCTGACGCCCGACGCGCTCGACCTGTATCTGCGCGGGCGGTCGATCCTGGACCGCACCGACACCCTCGAGGGCATGACCCAGGCCCAGGCCCTGCTCGAGCAGGCGCTCGCCAAACAGCCCGACGACGTCAAAGTCCTCAGCGAGCTGGCCTGGCTGCTTGCCACCAAGGTCAACAATTTCGTCGAGCCGCACCCGGCCGACGATCTCGCCGCGGCCCGCCGTTTCGCCGCGCGCGCCCTCGCCCTGGCGCCGGACGATCCGAACGCGCTGGCCGCCCAGGGCGCCATGCTGGCGTTCGACGGCAAATGCACGGAGGCCGAGCATCTGTACCAGTCGGCGCTCGCGTCCGACCCGGCGAATATCCGCGCCCTGACCGGGCTTGTCGTATGCCACGGCAGCAAGGCCGAATTCCGCGACATGGCGGACCGGCTGGCAACGCTGGTGCGGATCGATCCGGAGGCGCCGCGCAAGCGGGTCCGCTACCAGCAACTCGGCTTCGCCGAACTGATGCTGGGCCACGCCAGCGATGCACTGCCCTGGCTCGAACGCGCGCTGGCCGACGCCCCGATCGAGCCCGCCAGCGCCGAGGACCTCGGCACCGCCGAGTGGGCAAGGCTCTCCCTGATCGTCGCGACCCGCCAGACCGGCGACACCGCCCGCTCCGACGCCCTGTTCGCCGGCTACCGCACCGTCTGGCCGCACCGCACATTATGGACGCTGCAAGCCTACACACCGAAAAAGATTGCGGAGTCGGAGGGTTTCGCCGCCTTCCTGGCGGCGCTGCAGGACGCCGGCATGCCGAAATTCGCCGACGAAACCACCGATTGGGGCGTGCAGCCATCATCCCCCGCGCGCCGGCACGCGATGCTGAGCCCGACACCGCTCGCGGTGCCCGGGGTGCCGACAATCCGCACCGAGGCCCTGGCCGCGCGGATCAAAGCCGCGACCGGCCTGGTGGTGCTCGATTTCGGCGTCGGCGCGTCACTGCCGCCGGGCGCGCGCCATATGACGCTGGACCCGGCCGACGCCGCCGCAATGACCGCGCTGGCGGCAGAACTTCGCGCCAGGCCGCAGCCGGTGACGGTCATGGGCACCGGCGCGCTCGACTGGCGCGGCTATGACGCGGCAGCCAACCTCGAAGCTCAGCCGGGCCTCAGCGTCACCTGGTATCGCGGCGGCGAGGAAGCCTGGGCGCGCGCCGGCCTGCCCGCCCGCGATGCGCGCTGAAGCACCGCGCGCACCAGCCGCGAGTTGCGTTCGCCGGCGCTCTGCCTGAAACTGCCGCGGTCTGGGTCTTCCGCGCGGATCCCGGCGCGAACACATAACAGGGACGAAAGGACATAAAATGTCACAGAGCGGCGGCAGCCCGATTAAATACCGCGAAAATATCGTTCACCCACCAGCACCGCCGCCCGCACCGCCGGTCACGCTCTATATATCGGCGGATGTGCTCGAGCTCGCGACCTACGCGCAAAGAGTGCGCATCGCCGAAATCGAACTGGAATTTTCGCACCGCGTCAGCAAGGAAATGGCCAAGGCGTACGCCGAGGTGCTCGCCGTGCTGCGCGACAAGTCGCGCGACGAACTTTAGAGCTGGGGGAAGGCTAGGGGCTTTGCCCCTAGGACCCCACTGGGGCCTTAGGCCCCAGACCCCAATTTTGTTTGTTCCGGGACTGGAATTTGCACTGAATCAATGACCCGCGGGGCGGGCTGCACTGCCGCCGTTCGGGCCATGCGGGACAAACGATGACATTGCTGGCCCTGGTTGTTCACATCGGCGCGGGCATCGTGGCACTCGTTTCGGGCACGGTCGCCGCGTTCGCGCTGAAGGGCGGCCGTGTGCACCGCGCGGCGGGAAATGTGTTCTTCGGTTCCATGCTGGTGATGTCCGCTTTCGCCGCCTATCTCGGCTTCGCCGTCCCGGACCAGCTCGTCAACGTATTTATCAGCGCTTTCACCGCCTACCTCGTCGCAACCGCCTGGATGACCGTCCGCCGCCGCGACGGCGCCATCGGACACGCCGAAAAACTCGCCTTGCTGGCAGCCGTCATTCTTTGCGCGCCCTTTGCGGTGCTGTCCTTCCAGTTGGCGACCGGCATGCCGCCCCTGTTCAAAAGCGCCGTTCCGTTCAAGGGCGCCGTCCTCATCGCGATCTACAGTTTTACGGCAGTGCTGGCCATCGCCGCGATCAGCGACGCCAGGCTCGTCATCTCCGGCGGCATTTCGGGCAAACCGCGCATCGCGCGCCATCTATGGCGCATGTGCCTCGGCCTCACCTTGGCCGCCGGCTCCGCCTTCACCAACGGCCTGGCAAGATTCCTGCCCGGCCCATACCATGTCCCCCTGGCCTTCTTCCTTCCGCAGTTCCTGCCACTGGGATTATTAATCTTCTGGATGATCCGCGTACGCCTCACCGGCTGGCGCAACCAGCAAGCCCTGGTCTGACCTCTCCGGAACTCGACGCCGCTCCCGCAACCAAATAATTGGCGTCCACGCGTAGCCCGGGTGCAACCCGGGTTGCACCCCGGCAAGAGCGGAGCTTGATGGGCGACCAAACCGAAGCGCCGCATCGCCACACGTCTCCGGCTTGACTGGATAAATAGCCAGCCGCCCCGGGCACAGTGACTATGGAACCTTAATGAAGCGGAATTCACCCCCACGCGGCTTGCGGCACGTAATTGCGTTGTGAGCTACTCCTGCCCAACGGAACCGGCATCATAGCCCGGTTCGGCGGGGCACCTCAGGCCTTCGGAGGCTGCCGAGGAGGGTCAAGTCATTGAGGATAACAGCCGCCTGCTCTGCCGGATTTATAGCCCTTGCTCTGTCGGATTGCGCGACGAAACTGCCAGCCCCCACAGCCACTCTCCCTTTTACCATTGGAAACGGCTTAGGCAGTCAAAACGGAAATTATCCTTCACTGCCTGCCGGCGAAACACGCGGTGCATCGGGCGAGCGATGCATTCTCTTCAACTGGGATCGTCCTCTTCCCACAGGCGGCGCCATTCGTCTCACCTCCGAATCGTGCGAATCCAGGGACCACCCCGGCCTAATGGTCGCCAAGGAAGTCTCGTCCAAAATTATACCAATATCGGAAAGCAACCTGAACGGAGAGGTATCATTGCACTAACGATCCTGTTATCTCCATCAACCCGGCGCGCAACACCGTAGCCCGGGTGCAACCCGGGTTTCGTCCGCGCTCCGACGCTGAAGCTCACTTAACGTCGGGTGCAAACTTACTAAATTGTGCAACTATAGAGGTGCACTCATTGGTCAGTGCGCCGCCATAGATATCGGTAGCGCCGTAGCCGGGTACAACCCGGGTTTCACCCGAGCTACAGCGGTGCCATCTCGGGATGCGGCGTTGCGCTCAGCTACCGTTGTTGGTAGATCGATACCGCAATTATCGGAGCGAGCGTCATGGACGCGGAGATGGTCAAGCGCGCGGTAGTCATCGCGGCGATGTTGGCGCCATTTGATCTCGCGCCGGCCGCTTGGAAGGAGACGGTTGTCCATACATTTTCAAGTGCTGACGGCGTCGCGCCCTCTGGCGCACTGACGCCAGGCAAGGCCGGCAACTTCTACGGCACCACATTCGAGGGCGGGGCGTCGGTTGGAACGACAAACTGCCCGAGCGGTTGCGGCGTAGTGTTCGAACTTTTGCCACCCGGAGCAGGACAAACCGGTTGGACCCAGACTGTTCTCTATTCTTTTCTCGGCGGAGCGGACGGCTCCAACCCAACCGGTGGATTGGTTCGCGACGCGGCAGGCAATCTCTACGGCACAACAACAGAGGGGGGCGCATTGGTGGGCACAACGCCCTGCGTTTACGGTTGCGGTACAGTGTTCGAGCTGTCGCCCCCTGCCGCCGGTAAGACCGCCTGAACTAAGACAATCCTTCATGACTTCACGGTTTACGATGGCTTCAGCCCCAACGCCGGCTTGAGCCGGGACAAGTCCGGAAACCTGTACGGTACAACCAACGCGGGGGGCACCGGCAAGGGGATGTTCTGTACCTATGGTTGCGGCACGGTGTTCGAACTATCGCCGCCGGGAAAGCGGCAGTTTGCCTGGACCGAGGCCGTGCTCCATTCATTCAGTGGTTACACCGATGGCGGGACCCTCTACGCTGGCGTGATCCGCGACACCGCTGGCAACCTCTTCGGCACAACATCTAGTGATGGAGGGGCTACGTTCGGCACGGTGTTCGAGTTGTCGCCACCCTTACCAGGGCAGTCCACCTGGACCAAGACAACTTTGCATGCCTGTACCGGTGGCCCTGACGCCATCATGTTCAGCGGGGTGATTTCGGACGCGGCAGGCAATCTCTATGGCGGGACCTACGCTGATCCGCCAACCGCTTACGGAAGCGTATTCAGACTGTCCCCGCCCGCCCCCGGGCAATCCGCCTGGACCAGGACTGTGCTCTACACATTCAACGGGGAGGGCTCCGCCTTTACCGAGGCCGTTGCTGGATTGAGTCTCGCCGCGGATGGCGGCCTTTATGGCACCCGTGACGTCGGTGGCGCCTACAACGTAGGCACGGTATTCAAGCTGAAGCCGCCCGTCGCAGGGATGACTGTCTGGAAGGAAACCGTGCTCTATTCTTTCACGGGCGGCGCGGACGGCCGAAGCCCGTCAGACAAAGTTATTCGTGTCGGGCCCAAGACTCTGTTGGGACAAACAGGTGCCGGCGGAAATATTGCGGAATGCCCAAGCGTTCATGGTGTTCCTATTGGATGTGGAACGCTCTTTACCCTTACCCGATGAGTATCCGCTCGCCGAATGCCTTACCGCCCTAGCCCCGATGCAACCTGGGTTTCACCCGGGCTAGGGTGTTCAACTCGATAGTCTACCTTGACCCACATCGGAAAGTCCGGCGTTCGCGTACACCTCCTGCAACGGCACGGCGATGCCGATTTCCGGCAGATCCAGGCTGGCGTCGTTCCCCGAAACGATCTCCGAAAGCCACCCATCTTCCCGCCGCACAAAAACGATCGCCGCCTTGTGCGTCCGTTGCAGCACAACATAGCGTTGGATCGACGGTGTCGCACGATATTCGCGGTTCTTGTCGATCAGGTCCGTCTCGCTGCTACCCTCGCTGAGAACCTCAAACACGACGACCGGATCGTCGGCGACGGTGGCGGCCGCGGAAACCGGGTGGCACGCGACCATTGCGTCCGGATAACGGGCACGCCCGTCAGCGATAATCTTGACGTTTGGCCCCAGAGGACGGCACGCCGTTCCTGCGAGCCTCGCCGCCAGGGCAGTACGCAGGTCGAAGGTTATTTGATCATGCGCAATGGTTCCGCCCGTCATGGCAACCGGCGCGAACCCGTCGAATTCGTAACGCAGCTCCTGCCGCTCCTCCCACACGAGGAATTCGGCCAAAGTCATAGGCGTGTGGAGGGCAACGCTCATGGCGCCGAGCATAGCACGGCGAGGTGACGCGCTCCAGTGTCAGCCCGGCTGCAACCCGGCGTCGCCCTTCCCCCCAATAACGGGCGATTATATATTTGACTGAACAGAGATTACAGAATATAATCGCGGCCAGGAGATAAGCCATGGCCGACCTTACCAACCCGATCTTCACTGACGAAAACGCCGCCCGCGTGCATTTTGAGGCGCTGCGCTGGCCAAACAGCCCAACCTGCCCGTTCTGCAGCAGCACAACTCGCGTTGCGCCGCTTGGCGGCAAGTCCATGGGGCCGGGCTGGTATCACTGCAAAGACTGCCGGAAGAAATTTACGGCGCTTGTTGGCACGGTCTACGAGCGGTCGCATATCCCCCTGACCAAGTGGCTTCTGGTGACGCACCTGCTTTGCAGCAGCAAGAAGGGCATGAGTTCGCACCAGATTATGCGGATGACGGGCCTTACCTACAAAAGCGCATGGTTCATGACGCACCGTATTCGGGAAGCCTTGGCGGAACGCGGCCCACTGCCGCAGATGGGCGGCGAAGGCGGCATCGTTGAGATTGATGAAACCTTCATTGGCAAAAAGGCCGATGTTCCGGTCCGCGCTGGCTATGCCCACAAGCACGCCGTCATGTCCCTGGTTGAGCGCCGCCCCGCCGGCGCTGTGGTCCGCTCTTTCCACGTGAGCGGCACCGCGGCGGCCGATCTTCTCCCGGTCATTAAGGTTCACGTCTCGCCCGCTACCCACGTGATGACCGACGAAGCCGGGCAGTATGCCCGGCTCAACAAGCACTTCGCCGCGCACGACTTCACCACCCACGGCAAGGGTGAATACGTCCGCGACGGCTTCATCCACACTAACACCGCCGAAGGCTTCTACAGCGTGTTCAAGCGCGGCATGGTTGGCATCTACCAGCATTGTGCCGAGCATCATCTGCACCGCTACGTTGCCGAGTTCGATTTCCGCTACAATAACCGCGTGCGCCTTGGCGTGAACGACAGCGAGCGCGCCGCGAAAGCCATACAGGGCACGGTCGGAAAACGGCTGACTTATCAACAAGTTAATTTTGGAGCCAAAACCGCCCCCGTCTAAGGGCGGCGCGACCCATCGGCACCCCGGTCCGATGATTGATGACCGACGCCAGTTGAATCTTTTCTCGTTCGAGGATGAGTCTTCGTGACGTGCGGTTGTGGCGGGGTGGCGAGCATACGGCGCACCACCTCGTCCCGGCGGCGCGCTACTTCGGCTTGGTCGTATTCCGGTTCTTCGTCCTTCATAGGGCACACGTCCACGCAGCCCGGGACTATTGCCCCGCGACGGTTTGAGGTAGTCTGCAGGCGACTGACAGCCGGGGTGCTGCCCGCGCCTGC
Source organism: Rhodospirillales bacterium (assembly GCA_015654825.1). Taxonomy (GTDB): domain Bacteria; phylum Pseudomonadota; class Alphaproteobacteria; order Acetobacterales; family Acetobacteraceae; genus CAJCIS01. The sequence continues at coordinate 2,766 of JAATGE010000308.1, read as the reverse complement.
CGGTAACTGAGTTCCGCTGGGAACCGTGTTTCTCGCACTGAGATACACGGAAGGCGAGCTTATGTCCAGCAGCACAGCAAACGTAGCTTGGATCAACCCCCCGGATTTTCCGCAGAGGCTTGTAATGAAGAGCTTTGATTCCAGAGCCTACAGCATCAATGATTTCGTCGAATGGGAAAGTCAGAAAGCCCTTGAATTAAACCCGCGCTTTCAGCGGCGATCTGTATGGAGTCCCAACGCGAAGAGCTATCTGATGGATACGATCCTTCGCGGCAAGCCGATGCCCAAAATCTTCATTCGGCAGAAGATAAACGTAACGACCAAAACATCGATTCGTGAGGTGGTGGACGGTCAGCAGAGGCTCAGGACCATTCTTTCTTTCATTAAGGACGGGTTTACTGTCAGCAAAAGGCATCACCCGGAGTACGGTGGCGTCCTCTTTAGCAATCTCCCCCCCGAAGTTCAGGCCCAGCTTCTGTCCTATGAGGTTGCGGTCGATCTTCTTATCAATTTGCCCGACGCGGAGATTCTTGACATCTTTGGACGCTTAAACTCGTACGCGATAGTGTTGAATGAGCAGGAACGTATAAACGCGAATCACTTCAGCTCTTTCAAGGTTACAGCTGACATAATCGGTCGCAAATACTCCGATTATTGGGTGCGGCAGGGCATAATGTCCCCTCGCGATGTTGTTAGAATGCAGGAGGTCAATCTAGTCGCCGATCTGCTGATCGCAATGCGCGAGGGCATCCAGCCCAAAAAGAGAATTAAGGCGTATTACGACATCTACGAAAAGGAGGGCGCATACGAAGATGACGTTCAGGAAGTAACCCGCAAATTCGATGCGATTATTTCAATGATTGGAACGCTTTACCCGGAAGGTATTGCCGAATCTGAGTTCAGCAGAAATCACGTCTTCTATTCACTTTTCACGGCCGTTGCCCACTGTTTCTTCGGCCTGAAAGACTCAACCGACAAGCGGGTCGCTTTGTGGTCTACTGCCGCAGTACAATCTGCGCGGACCGGCCTCGATCGCGTCGAGGAAATGTTTGAAATAGCTGGCAGCGATGTGACCAAGCTCACTCCTAGCGAAAGAGAGTTCATCCAGGATAGCCGAAGAGCAACAACGGATGGACCGGTGCGGAAGCGTAGAACTACCTTCCTGCTGGGGTTGATGGGGTAGGCGCGGCTGTGCCGCTCGCCAAGGCCCTGACCGACTTTAATGCTGCAGTCGCACAATGCGGTGGCTTAATTGCATCCGCACATAGGTTAGATGCGGCGGGAGCGCCGCTTTTTCAGGTAACCGAACAACAGCAGATAACCGTTGCTGCGTTCCTTAACATGTTCATCGCGTGGGAAACGTTTCTCGAAGAAACTCTTCTTCCTCTAATGATTGGCCATCCTACGATCGGCGGAGCGTTGCCGGTTAGGCGCGTGATCCCGCTGACCATTGACGATGCGCGCGATATAGTTAGAGGTGTAAATCAATTTTTTGACTACACGAACCATATGAACATGCGCCTAATCGCTCAACGCTACTTTGATCAGGGTTATCCGTATGAACCGCACTTGAGTTCGATATATCAAGACCTTAGCGATTTAAAAACTCTCAGGAACTCGTGCGCGCACACAAGCAAGACCACTCAAACTAGCCTGGAGGCTCTCGCGCAGAGAATCGCAGGCCTGCCAATGCCGGGCGCAAGCGTATATAAAGTGCTGACAATGAGTGACCCCCGCCCCGGCAGCGCGGGAACTGCGCTAGAGACCTACAAACGCACCCTACTTACCGCAGCAGACCTGATCGCGAAGGGATGACTAAGCATGCCGCGCCTGCAGCCCGCCGGTAACTTTGTTCAGTCAAATATATAATTGCCCAATAACGGGGGTCTGGGGCCTCAGGCCCCAGCGGGTCCAGGGCAGAGCCCTGGCCTTTTCCAATGAACTAATCATTACGAAGACTGGACTACACCCACCTAACGACCACCAAGAACTCATAAGCACGACGCACCAAAAATCTCCCCCCAAGCCCGCCGCAAAGCCGCGTCCACCTCCGCCATGTCCGCCGCAACGCCCAATGCGTGCAAACTCGTAACACCATGCGTGCGAATGCCGCACGGCACAATGCCCCCGAAATGATCCAGCACCGGGTTCACATTCAACGACACCCCATGCGGCGTAATCCACCGCGCCACGCGCACCCCGATCGGGCCGATCTTGTCATAGCTGCCGGTGCCCGGATCGGCGACCCACCCGCCCACCCGCCCCGGCCGTATCTCCCCCCGCCCGCCAAAACTCGCCAGCGCGCGGATCAGCCACCCCTCCAGCCCCTCGACATAAGCGTGCAAATCCCGTGCAGGCACCGCACCATGGGAACGGTTCAAATCGAGCATCACGTAAGCCACGCGCTGCCCCGGCCCATGATACGTCCACTGCCCCCCGCGCCCGGTCGCGAACGTAGGAAACCGGTCCGGTGCCTCAAGGTCGGCCGCCTTGGCCGAAGTGCCGGCCGTGTAAAGCGGCGGGTGCTGCAGCAGCCAGATCCGCTCGCCCGCAACGCCCGCCCGCAGCGCCGCCACGTGCGCCTGCATGGCCTCCATCGCCGCCGGATACGGCACCGGCGCGGTCTCGGTCACCCACTCGGGCGTGGCGGTTGAAGCGATTTGGTCCATCGGCTATAGGCCCGCCCCTGCCCTGCGGTCGTGGCGGAATGGTAGACGCGCAAGCTTGAGGTGCTTGTGGGGGAAAACCCGTGGAAGTTCGAGTCTT
>JAATGE010000294.1 GCA_015654825.1 Rhodospirillales bacterium | reverse complement strand
CGAAGCCTGTAAATGTCATGGATTTTTCTGGCTTCGCCGTTTCCGCTAACGATTCCTTATTAATGGGGTCTGGGGACTTGTCCCCGTCGTGCGCAGCACGCCTCCGGCGTGACGGGTCCAGGGCAGAGCCCTGGCCTTCCGGTTTCAAATATAATGTTCGTCCAGCGGCTTAAAACCGTTAAAACCGTTTGTCGCGTACGTGGTCACATAGGCGCCGGCGCTGTGAAAACGCACGCGATCACCTGATTTCAGCGCCAGCGGCAGCCGATTGTTGCTTTTCTCATACAGCGTATCGGCGCTGTCACAGGTCGGGCCGGCGATGATGACCGGGCCGGTCGGCCCGCCATCGTGCGGCGTCGTGATCAGGTAGCGGGTGTTTTCGTCGACCGCTTCATTGAGGCCGCCAAACACGCCGATATCCAGGTAGACCCAGCGCAACGGATCGGTTCGGCTGCGATGGCTGACCAGCACGACTTCGGTTTCAATCGCCGCGGCGTCGCCGACCATGTAGCGGCCGGGTTCCAGCAGCACCTCCGGTTGATCATTACCGAAATGGAAAGCCAGCGCCCGGCCAATGCCATGCCCGAATTCGGCGATCGGCGCGATCTCGTCCTGGTAGCGGCTCGGGAACCCGCCGCCGAGATTGATCATTTTCAGCTTGATACCGTCGTGTTCCAGCGCGTCGAACAGCATGGCGACCTGGCCGATGGCGGCTTCGTGCGCTTCCGGGCCCACCTGCTGGCTGCCCGGATGGAAGGAGAGCCCATACGGTACCAGGCCCAGATCCGGCGCGCGGTGCATCAATTCCAGCGCCATGTCGGTGCCGGTTCCAAACTTGCGCGCCAGCGGGAAGATGGCGCCGTCGGTGGCGACGACCAGGCGGCAGAACACCCGGGCGCCGGGCGCGTTTTCCGCGATCTTTTCGAGCTCTTCCGGGCTATCGAACACGAACAGGTCGATGCCCGCCGCGCGGGCGCGGCGAATGGCGGACGCCTTCTTGATCGTGTTGCCGAAGCTGATGCGGTCGGGTGTCGCGCCGGCCGCCAGGCACATTTCGATTTCCTCCCAACTGGCCGCATCGAAGGCGCAGCCCAGGGCGGCGAGGCGCTGCAGGATCGGGCGCCCCGGATTGGCTTTCAGGGCGTAAAAGATCCGCGCGGCGGGGAAGGCGGCACGCATGTCCGCGTAGTTCTGCTCCACCTTGTCCAGGTCCACGACGATGCACGGCGTGGCGGGGTGCTTCTCCTGCAGGTAGTGCGCGATCTTCGGCGTCACGGCGGGGCAACTCCGGATGATTTGGGCGGCGCCCGTGGCTGTATCGCCCGCTGGTCCGCCTGTCTAGACAGCGAAACCGGGCCGCCATCGACGCCGTGGCCTTTCGCCTGCCCACGTCAGGCGCCATGCTATGTTGCCACCTGAGCCGCCGCATGGACGATCTGCGATACAGCCGACCTGCCGCCCGGATGACCTGGGCAGACTGGAAGCTTGTGCTGCGCCACTGCGCGGCGGAGGTCGCAACCGACCGCGTCTCGCTGGTGGCGGCCGGCTGCGCGTTCTACGCCACGCTGGCGCTGTTTCCCGCGATATCGATGGTCATCGCGTTGTACGGGCTGATGTTCGATCCGCAAACCGTGGTGCCGCATCTCGCCTTGCTGCAAACGCTGCTGCCGTCCGGCGCGTTCGATCTGATCGCTGACCGGGTGCGCGCCCTGGTGCGCCAGCCGCAGGCCACCCTGACATTCGGCCTGGTGCTCGGCTTCGCCATCACCACGTTTTCCGCCGCGGCCGGCACCCGATCGATATTGGGTGCCCTCAACCTGGCCTATGGGGCGCGCGAACAGCGCCGCTTCCTCGCCGGCCAGGCTGTCGCACTCGGATTGACGCTTGGCGGCATGGTCGCCGCCGCGCTGTGCATAGCGCTGCTGGTGCTGTTGCCGGCCTCACTCTCCATCCTCGGAACCGCGCATGACCTGCGGCTGCTGGTCCAGCAGGCGAGCCTGGCCTTGCTGCTGGTTTTCGTCATGGGGTCGGTGACACTGCTCTATCGCATCGGCCCAAGCCGGAGACCGCCCTCATGGCGTTTCATTCTGCCCGGAGTAGGTCTGGCGACACTGCTATGGCTCGCCGCTTCGGCGCTCTATTCCTGGTACGTCGCGCATTTGGCGGGGTACGATCTGACTTACGGTCCGCTGGGGGCCGTGGTCGGCCTCATGATGTGGTTCTACGTGTCAGCCTTGGCGGTACTGGTCGGCGCGGAGCTGAATGCCGCCCTTGAGTGGCAGGTGAAGGGCACCGGCCTCAGTGGCGGGCGCGGCGGTGGCGAATCCGTGGCGTAGCGGCCGCTGGCGTGTTCGGCTCGGTCGCGCCTGGGCCGGCCGGTGCTTCCGCGACCTCCACGGCCTCGTTGGGGTAGAGCGCCGTGATGGTCACGTGCGCGACGCCCCTCCGATGAATGCCGAGGGCGTTGCCCGCTCCCTCCGAAAGGTCGATGCAACGCCTGCCGTGCGGTGGTTCGCGGTCATTCACCCGAACGATCACCGAGCGTCCGGTGGCCACATCGGTGACGCGGACGACCGTGCCGAGCGGCAGATTGCGGTGGGCCGCCGTCAGGCTCAGCGGCTCGAACGCCTCGCCGCTGGCGGTCCGGTGCCAGGCATGGGGGCCCCCGTACCACGTCGCGATACCGGTTTCGATGAGCTTTTCGGCCGCCGCGGGGACGGGGAGCGATACCACCGCAGCGCGTAGCGGCTGGATGGCGCAGATCGCGCCGACGACCGAGAGAGAGAGGAAAGCCGTCCTGGCTTGCATGGGCACCCGGCGTTCGAGGTTGGCAGCGCGACATGCGCGGGCCGCAGAACAGTGATGTCGTGCACTCAGTGAGGACCAGACAGGGCAGCCTTGGCAAGCAAAAAAATCGTAAAATCGGCGGCGAGGCCAGAACGCATTGGTTTTACACGAAATATCAGGCAGATGGATTGGCGGCCCGAGCAAGTGCCGGGGGCACCAATGCTTCAGTATAGGATCGTAACGGCACTTTCTACTGGGTCTAGACACGTGTTGGTTGCATACCCGGAGCGGCTATACGCTGCGCTGCAGCGCATGTTTCCGAACCTTTCAGCGAGGACTTGCTTTGCGCTCCTGGTCGGGTGCCAAAGCGTGATGCGGCGCACCATTCGTGCGCCGGCAAGATGATGGCAGGGGGCGTGCAGAATGTGTGGAAGGTTTGCCAGTGTCTTACCGGCGGATGAACTGGCCCGCATCTTCGCGACCGAGGGACCGCTGCCGGACACCCAGCCGAGCTGGAATATCGCGCCGACGCAACCAGCGGTTGTAGTGCGCCGCCACCCGCAGACCGCCGCACGCCAACTGAGCGTGCTAAACTGGGGGCTGCTGGCGTCGTTCGTCAAGGATCCGGCCTCGGCGCGTCGCCCTTTCAACGCCCGCGCGGAGACGGTGGCCACGTCCACGCTGTTTCGCGGCGCCTTCGCGCGCCGCCGGTGCCTGGTGCCGGCCGACGCCTACTATGAGTGGCGGACGGAACCGGCGGGTAAGCAACCCTTCGCCGTCGCCCGCGCCGATGGCACGCCGCTGGCGTTGGGCGGCATCTGGGAGGGGCATCGCGGAGCGGACGGCGAAATCACCAGAAGCTTCGCTATCGTAACGGTGCCGGCGAACGAGTTGCTGCGAACGCTGCACGAGCGCGCGCCGTTGGTTGTTGAAGCGGCGGATTGGGCGACCTGGCTCGGTGGGGCGCCGGACGATGCGCTGCACCTGCTGCATCCCGCCGGCGACGCCTGTCTGCGCTTTTGGCCGGTCGGCAAGGCGGTCAACAATACGCGTAACAACGGGCCGGAACTGCTGGCCCCTGACGTGCCCGGTGACTCTGGGCTACTCGCGTTAGGATAAAATCAGAAAGGCCAGGGCTCTGACCTGGACCCGCTGGGGACAGGTCACCAGACCCCATTTTATCTGTTCCGAGTCTGGCATCGGCTCCGAGCCAATGCGCCAGACT
>JAATGE010000638.1 GCA_015654825.1 Rhodospirillales bacterium | reverse complement strand
CGGCGGCCTGCGCGCTGCCGAGTAGGTGGCCGAGCACGACGATACCCAGTGCGCGGAACCCGTTGGCGATCACTGGCACGATGCACGCGGCGGCGACGAATGCCAGCCGCCGCCGCGGCGATTGGAATATTGTTACGGCGTACAGCACGCCGAACGCGATGCTGGCGATCAGGAAGCGCAGGCCGGCGCACGCCTCCGCGACGTAGAATGTGCCCTCGGGAATATCGATGCGATAGCTCGAGACGTCGGCCGGTATGGCGAGGAATTCCAGCCCGCGCGCCACGAACCCGGCCGTGAAATCCTGTAGCAGCGGGGTTAGGAAGGCGCCGAACGGCACCAGGAAAATCAGGTAGAGCAGTGCCGCCGCGAGGGCCCGCCAGAGCTTCCAGCCGAATGCCGCAAGCAGCAGCAATTCCAGCATGAGGACGGCCGCGAGCTGGCGGCCTTCCATGATGCCGAGCAGATCGGCCGCGAGCCAGGCGATCGCGAGCGGCAGGCCGAGCAGGGCGGGCCGGGCGGTGGGGGAGAGCGGCGCCGCGGCCGCCTCGCCTCGCCGCTCATAGGCGAGCCAGGCGGCGATCGGCAGCACCAGCCAGCAATGTCCGTAAGCGGTGGAGGTGTTCCAGATATGTATGGCGGACGCTGCCTCGGCGTGGAACAGCAGGCCGAGAACCAGTAGCCCGAGGCCAAGCGCGGGTACCGTCGGGCGCAGCCGGGGCCACAGACCGGCATGCGCGGATGCCGCCACTAGCCGAGCCCGCGCACGACGAACGGGCCGATCCTATTAGCCAACCCGAGCGGCAGCTTCTGCCAGGCCGCGATCATCAGCCGGTATTTCGGATTGAGCGGATTATTCTCCGGAATGGTTTGGCCCGGTGCCAGATTGAAGAAATACGGCAGCGCGGTCGGCGGGAACCCCCAGTTCTTCTTGAACGCGTAGGCACCCGTGCCCTCCTTGCTGCGGCCGAAATCGAACAGGCGGCAGCCGCGGTCGGCCGCGTGGCGCATCACCGACCAATACATGAAATCGTTCGCGTGGCAGCGGCGCGCCGCTTCGGTGCCACCGCCGTAGTACGGCAGAACCTCATCGCGCCAATAGAAATTCATCACCGCGGCGACCGGCCGGCCGGCATCGGTGATCGTTACCACATCCATCGCTTCGGCGAATGTTTCGCGTAAAATACGGAAATAGCCGCGCGAGAAGACCGGTGTGCCGAGGTTGCGCACGCTTTCGGCGTAGATGGCGTGCAGCAGGTCGACGTCACGGCCGGTGCCGGCTTGCAGGCCGTGGTCGATGCCCTTGCGGACCATGGCCCTTTGCTTGCGCGGAATGGCCTTCATGTTCGCGTCGTGGTCGGCGGTGATCGGCTTACGGAATGTTGCGTAGAGTGCGTCGCGCCTGATCCAGTCGGGGCCGGGCACGGCGGGCGCCGGGTCGGCCAGGAAGCGCAGCTCGGTGGCATCGGCGCCAAGCCGGCGGGCGAGTGCCGCGGCCTCGGTCGCCAGCGCGGCACCGACCGCGTCGTTCTCGGCCAGTGGACCGCCATAGACACAAAAGGGCAGGCTGATCAGCGCGTGGCCGAACAGGCGCGTCTTGACCTGCGCCAGGGGCAGCACGCCGGCGATCGCGCCGTCCTGCTCGGCGACCAGGTAGTGGGTGCGATGTTGAAACGCCCGCTCTATGACCTGGCGCCAGGCGGCCTGGTGGAAGAACGTGGCGGCGCGGTGGGCTCGCACATAGCGGTCCCACGCGCTTGTGTCCTGGGCTAGGGGGAGAATTTTCATGATAGGAAGGCCAGGGCTCTGCCCTGGACCCGCTGGGGCCTGAGGCCCCAGACCCCCAATAATTCAGAGAACGCAGTCATTGTTATGCTAGTGCGGCCGCGAAAACCTGGTCCACGCGGCCCCAGGCGAAATCAGCCAACAGTCGCTCCAGCCGGGCTTGCGTGCGGCTCAGATTGAGACGGTGGCGGACGCGCGCCAGCAGCGGTGCGGTGCGCACGCGCGGCTGATCCGGATCGATCTCCCAGGGATGGGTGTAGAACATTGCGGGTGCGGCGTCGGTGCGGCCGCGATGGCGCAGCGCCGCACTGAACAGCGCGTACGGCAGCAGGCGGAAATAGCCGCCGCCGGCACAGGGAAAATTCCGCCCTGCCAGGCGCACCGTGGTCATCGGAATTTCCACCAGGGCGCCGCCGCCCGGGTGGAATGGAAAGCGCGGCGCGTCCGGCATGCCATACAGATCGTGACGTACCGGATAGACGCTCGAACTGTAGCGGTAGCCTGCTTCCGCAAGCACGTCGAAGGCCCACGGATTGCGCGTGTTGATGGAAAACGTGGGCGCGCGGTAGCCTTGCACCGCCACCCCGCCTACATCCTCCAGCAGCTTTCGGGCGTCGCCGACGTCGCGGGCAAAATCCGCCGGCGTCTGCTCGTGCGCCAGGCGGTGCCAATAGCCGTGGCTCGCGAGCTCGTGGCCGGCGGCAACGATTCGCCGCACCAGGGCGGGATGGCGTTCCGCGACCCACCCCAGCGTAAAGAACGTGGCGTTGACGCCGGCGGCGTCGAACAGTCCCAGGATGCGGTCGGTATTTTCTTCGACCCGGCGTTGCAGAACCGGCCATTGATCGCGCGAAATCGTTCCGGCAAACGCCTGAACCTGAAACCAGTCCTCCACGTCCACGGTCATTGCGTTTTGCGCGATGTCCGACCGCGGCAGTGAGGCGGTTTCCGACGAATGCATCGGCCGGTTCAAAACGTTCTCGTCAGGCTGACCGTGAAGGTGCTGTCGCTGTCGTTGAAGTTTCGTCCGAACTCGACCTCGTTGCCGCCGCTGGTCTGGTAGTGGCCGGCAAACGTGGCGTGGCCGGTCAGCGTGGCGGTGAAATTGTACGTAAGCGTCGCCGAAACCAGCGCGAATTGCTGGTCGGTGCCAGTGGTGCCCGCCTGCCGGGTCTTGGCATAGCCGACATAAAGCTGGCTGGTGAGATCGGGCGTCAGATCGTGCTGCCAGGTCAGGCCGCCGACCAGGTTCGTGCTGGTCTGCGTCGTCAGATGCTCGAACTGCAGCACTTCCTCCAGGAACTGGCGCTGGAATCCCTGAATGAAGGACGGGATGCCGTGCACCAGAACGAAATTGAGGAATTGCGGAGTGAGGCCGTAGCCGGTCAGCAGGGAGGTAGGCAGACCGGCGGGATTGCCCACCTCGGAACTGCGCTGGTAGTCGACCGTGGCGGTGAAGGTGTCGCGGTCGAACGTATAGAGCGCTGTCGCATCCAGCCGGCGGGAGCGGTTCAGCGACTGGTTGCCACCGAAATAATTGGCATTGTTCAGCACCGGCGCGGCGACCAGCGCGGAGGCCGCGACGCCGGTCTGCGTCGCATTGCCGGAGAGCAGCGTGTTCTGCTGGTCCTGTTCGAAGCTGCTGATCCCTTCGGAGTAGCCGCCGAACGCGCGCAGCCGCGGCGTGATCTGCCATGAGCCATAGACGAACGGCGAGTTGATGCCGTCGATATGGCGGTATTCCAGCGTGATCGAACTGTCGGCCGACGGCGTCAGGCGGACACCGGCGGACCAGACGCCGCCGACATAGGCGAAACCGGCGTTCGGGTAGCTCAGATTTTCGTAGCCGATTTCGCCGAGTGCCGAGACGAAACGGGTTACCGCATAACTGACATCGTTGGTGACCAGCACCCGCTGGGCGCTCTTCAGCGCGCCGGAGCCGTCGTAGAAACTGTCGTCGGTGCCGATCACATCCTGCAGGCGGCCGAAATCCTGGCCGGTCGTGAAGTTCGCGAACAGGCGGTCCGTTGCCAGCCACTGGCTGCCATAGAACCCGTTATTGCCGAGTTGCAGCAGCGGCGCCTGGTTCAGGTCCTTCGGTGCTTCGGTCGAGGAATAAATATATCCGACGCCGGCCTGCAGCGTGCCGGCGCCACCGAAGCCGTGACTGAAGTAGGGGGTGGCGGAGACCTGGCTCAGCGTTTCCTGCTCGTTCGGCGGCAACGTGCCGGTGCCCACCGCTCCGAAACCGCCGAATACCGGCTGCTGGGTGATCGAGCCGCGCAGGTCGAAATACAGCAGGTCGGGAAACAGCGTGGCCAGCGTGGTGCCGTTGCCGTTCTGGCGGAACTGCGAGAAGCCGCTGTTTTCAGCATAGATCTCTGCGGTCGGATTGTAGGTGATGTTGACCCGCACCCGATCGCTGGTGTTCAGTATCTGCAGCTGCGGCGGAATGAGCGTAATGAAATCGGAACCGGCATTGCCGGTCGGACCGACGGGCGGGCCGCCCGAGGCGCTGGCATTGTCGGTGAACTCTTCCGAGACCGTAAGCTGCGGCTTGAACTGCCAGGCCGGCCCCACCGCGGCGCTGCTGACCTGCGCCGGTTCGTTCAGCCCGAGGACATCCATCAACCGATCGCGCAGGGCGGGCGAAGTGGGATCGGCGCCGAACGGCGGCAACAGCGAACCGGACGGCGGCGGCAGCGACGGCGGCGCCGGAAGGCCGCCGTCACCAGCGCTGCTGCCGCTGTTGCTGCTATCGCTGCTTTGCGCCCAGGCGGACGATGCCGTGGCCAGCGCGATGCCAGCCAGCAGCACGAGCCGCAATTTTGGGCCCGGACCGGCCGGCGCCATGCGATCTAGCCCTGAGGTGCTGGCGGGTTGGACGGCGGCGGCGCGTTCGGGCGCGCGTAGTAGTCGCCGTAATAACTGTAGGCGCCGAAGGCGGAACGCTGCCGCCCGGACACCTTGTTCAACATCAGCATCACTTTCGGGCTGCCGCGGATCAGCTCGAGCGCCGCTTCCAGCTCCGGCCGCTGCGTGCGGCCCGATTCGACGACCATCACGATCTGCGCGACGGACGGCGCCAGGATGCTCGGATCGGAGGTCGACAGTAGTGGGCCGGTATCGATGACCAGGGTGCAATCGGACAGGCCGGCGGCGAGCGCGTCGACAACCTCGACCAGCGGGCGGCGGCGGTGATCGAGATCCGTCTGCATCGCCGGCATGCCGATGGGCAGGATCGACAGGCCGGGTAGCGGTGTCGCGACCACCAGCTCGGCCGGGCGGAGCGAGGCGTCGCTGACCATGTCGAACACGCCGGGCTGGCGCTTCAGCCCCATCAGCTCGCTGAGCGAACCGGGTTTGAGGTCGGCATCCACGAGCACGACGGGGCGCTGCGCCGTTTGCGCCAGCGCCGCGGCGAGGTTCAGGGACGAAAAACTCTTGCCCTCGGCGGGCTTCGTGCTGGTGACCATCAGCGCGTTGCCGTTGCGCTCGCCGGACAGGATGCTGGCCTTGATCGCGCTGTGCAGGCGGCTGGCGCAAATACGGAACTCGTCGCCCAGGCGGGTACGGCCCTCATCCTCGATGATGAGGCCGGCCTGCGCCAGGTCCGCAATGGTGCGGGGTGCTGGGCGGGCGTGGGCGCCCGGTCGGTCACCGGTGGCGAGTTCGGGGGGCAGGTGCGTGTCCATCAGGCTTGCTGTGCAAAATGCAGCAGTACGCCGGTCAGCACCAGGGCAAGCAGCGCGACCGCGCCCCCGAAGACGCCGACCTGTCGCAGGCGGTCCCAGATGGTCGGCGGCAACATTGCCAGCGAGACGCTGCCGATCACCGGCAGGCCGAGGCTGCGCAGGTCGGCGAGCGTGTTGAACGACTGGTCGAAGGCCAGCATCGCACCGATCACGCCGACGCCGGCGCCGATACCCGCCAGCAGCACGCCGAGCGAGAGCAGCACGCGGTTGGGTGCCACCGGCACGCGCGGCACCGTCGGCGGGTCGATGATGACGAGCTTGATGTTGCTGGCCTTCTTTTGCGCCGCGTCGGAAATACGCATGCCTTCGCGGCGGGCCACGAGTTCGTCGTAATTCTTGCGCACGACATCATAGTCGCGGTTCAGGTTGGTGAATTGCGCCTCGAGTTCTGGCACGCCCTTGGCGATCGCTTCCAGGCGGCTTTCCTCGGCGGTCGCGTCGGCGATCTGGCGTTGGATGCTCTGGATATTGGCGTCGGTCTCGACCAGCTGCACCTTGAACTGTTCGAACACCGGATTGGATACCGGGCGTTCATGGCCGCTGCTGTCCACCGCCGCCGTCTTGGGCGGCGAGGCGCGCAGCGAATCGACCAGTTTCTGCTGCGTGATGACTTCCGGGAATTGCGGCGTATAAAGCTGCTTCAGTTCGCGCAGCCGGTTCTCCGCCAGGCGCAGCGTGGCGTTCGGATCGCCGGCGGGCCCGCCTTCGGCGCCGAACGTGGCCTGGGTGCTGGCGAGCTGGCTGG
>JAATGE010000151.1 GCA_015654825.1 Rhodospirillales bacterium | reverse complement strand
GATGTCCTCCTGCCACCGCGGAGCGGCGCGCAGCGTCATTGACGGCGCTGAGCACGGTGGCACGCTGCACCAAGGGCGGACCCAACTCCCGAAACAAACAAGACAGTTGCTGGACCCAAGACGGCGTGCCGCCGCCGTCGTACGCGCTGCGCGGCGGGAGTCTCCTGTACGGTGTAGCGAGACGTGAATTTAGCGGCGCGCTCGCAGCCGATGCTACGCTCGGAACCAGAGTAATGGGGTCTGGGGCCTACTGGCCCCAGCGGGTCCAGGGCAGAGCCCTGGCCTTACTTTATCTTCAACCTATCATGGACCTCGCCATTTCCGCCGGCGGCAGTCCGGCGCATCGCAGCACCCGTGGTGGCACAGCGGGCGCACCGCGGGTCCACCACAGGGTTTCTCCGGCGGCGGGGCCCGGCGCGGTGTCGACTGCTTCGGGCCAGTCGCCTGGGTTTTCGGGGAGCGCCAGGCTGGCGGGTCCGGCGCCGGGCGCGCGGCTTCGCGGCGGGCCGACATCGGCGAGCGCCTGCTCCAGGGCATCGGGAAAAAAGCCGTCGTCGAGGGCGGACAGGGCAAGGGGCTCGGCGGCCAACACCCAGTCTTGCAAGTTTTGGCCGCCTTCGCTGGCGGGGCCGACGATAGTGAACGGAAAGTGGCGGCCGACGCGATCCACGCTGGGGATCAGCACGCCCCAGGCCTGGCCGTCGCCGAGAAATCCCGGGCCGAGGCCAAAATGCCAGACCGGCGCGGCGAGCCAGGCGGCCAGCCACGCATCGCCCAGTTCGGCGCGCGAGGATTGCAGCAGCAGGCGCAGCCAGGGGTCCCACACATCGATGAACGAGGCCGGCAGACGGCGCGATAGAAAATCGCCGAAATCCGGGACCTTGCCGTAAAAGCCCGGCGACGGCCGGCTAGGCATCGGGGCGGCCCAGCGCCAGGAGATGGGCGTCGTACAGCACCGTGCTGCGGTCGTGCAGCCTGGTGTGCCAGGGGAAATGGGCACTTTCCGCCCGCACCAGCCAGCCTTGGCCTTGCAGCAGCAGGTGCAGCAGCGGCTCGGCGGCGCCGGCGTGCGGGCCGCGCTGGGAGTGGCCGCCGATCCAGCCCTCCGGCTGGGTGGCGCGGGTGGACCAGTCGTAGGGCGTGGCGAGCAGGGCCTCGCCGCCGGGGCGCAGCGTCTGCGCCAGCACCGCGAGCAGCGAAGGCGGGTCGGCGACGCAGTCGAGCAGGTTCAGCGCGACGGCGAGGTCCACCGACGCGGTCGGGAAAGGCAGGCAGGTGGCGTCGCAGGCCCAGAAATCGACGCGGCCGGCGCCTGGCAGATCGAGCGGAAAGCGCCGGCGGTCGTACACCAGGCCGACACGGCGGCGCGGATAGAGTGCCTCGCCCGCGGCGGCACGGCGCGCCAGGCGCAGCAGGGAAAGGTTCATGTCAAGGCCGAGCACCAGGGCGTCGGGCAAGGACGCGGCGAGTTCGAAACTGGTGCGGCCGGCCGCACAGCCGAGATCGAGCACGCGCGAAATCGGCGGGGTGGGCGGCGCCAGGCGCAACAGTTCCTGCAGACAGCGTCGCGCGGCTCCTGGGGCGGAGGCTTCCGCGGATGGCGGTTCGCGCGGATCCTGATCGGCGTACGCATCCCAGCCGTAGGTGGACAGCGTCTGGCGCAGCACGTCGAACCAGCTGTCCGGGCCCATGGCGTCGCCGAACAGGCCTTCGAGGTCGGGATCGATGTCGTCGCGGACCAGAAGCTCGACGGCGCGGTCGGAAAGGTGGCGCCGCAGGGTTGGCGTGATGACCGGAATGCCGTCCAGGATCGGGTATTCGTGGCGGCAGGTGGCGAGCGTGCAGTGCAGGATGCCCTGCAGCACGTCGCCATCGCGTTCGGCAAAAACGGTGGCCAGTTGCAGGGGCTGCTCGCCGCTGCCGGCGCGCAGGCAGACGGGACAGACCGGGGCAAAGCGCTCGAAATGGCGACGCTGCATGGGGCCGGCGCCGCGCGGCGCCTACCCGCCGATCATGACGGTGGGGCAGCCCGGCGGCATGATGGTGCCGGTGGGGCTGGGGATCGGCGCGACGCAACTGGCATGTTGCGTCATGTCGCCGACACGCGCCGCCGGCATTTTGCAGATCGTGACCGTGGCGGAACCCATGGCAATCACGCCGGGGCCGGCCGGGACGCAGCCGGGCAACATGCACGGCATCGTCATGTCGCCCACACGCGCGGCGGGCTGGCCGCCGATCATGACAGTGACGGCACCCGGCGGGATGATCGCGAGCGGCAGCCCCGGATGCGGCACGGGGGTCGGCACCAGCGCCGGGGGATGGATCGGCGCGTGGCAGTGCGGCACCTGCTGCAATACCTGATCGCCAACCCGGGCTGCCATCGGCATGCGCGTTTTCCCTTGTTCGCCATCACCCTAGCGCCGGCGGCACGCTGGCCTCAAGCGCCACCTTGTCTATAATCGACGGCGAGGAGGGCCCCATGAGCTGCTTTTGCCGCAACACGCTGGGTCCCCTGCAATTGGCGCTGCCGGGGCTGAACATTTCGGCGACACTCGCCGTGCCCGGGGCGAGCGCCGCTTTGTCGCTGTCGGCCTGGATGGGTGCGCGCGGGCTGCCGGCGCTGCCATGGGCGCCGGACCTTTCGTGGTTGCAGCTGCCGCTGCCTTCGCTGCGGCTCAGTGCCAGCGCCATGGCGACGATTTCAGCCTTTGCGCAATTGCGCGCCGACGTCATGGCGCAGTTCGGGCTGGACCTGATGATCGCGGCACAGGCGCAGGCATTCGCGCGCCTGACCGCGACCGCGAGCGCGCGGCTTTCCGCCATGCTCGGCGCCGGTATTGGCGGTTTGGGGTTGGGGTGGCAGCAGCTTGCGGCGCTGAATTTCGCCATCGGGCAGTTGCAGGCGGCGTTGTCGCTTGGGTTGTTCGCCAATCTTTCCGCTTATGGTGCCTGGCCGGATTGGCGCGCGTTCCTGGCGGCGCTGCGCGCGCTGCTGCCGCTGATCGCGGTTTCGTTGCAGATGAACCTGGCGCTGAACGCATCGATGGCGGTGCAACTCTCCGCCGCGATCCGCGCCATGCTGGCGATCCAGTTGCCGGCCATTCCGGCGGCGAACCTTTCGCTGATGGCGCAGCTGACGGCTTCGCTGTCGGCGGTGGCGTCGCTGCAGGCGAGCCTCGGGGTTTCGCCGCTGCAACTTGGTTTCGCGGGGGTGCAGGCGATGCTGTCGGCACAGCTGGCACTGCTGCTGCCGCAGATTTCCGCCGCGCTCGGGTTTAATGTTTCGTTGCCGAACCTGCTGGCGCTGCTGCCCGCCCTGCCCTACTGCCCGACAATGGCGGTAACCGCGCCGGTGGTGCAGATGGCGGCCTCACTGGATGCGCAGGCGGTGGCTTCGATGAACTGGCAGGTGCCGTCGCTGGGCGCCGTCGCGTTGCTGAATATCGGATTGCCGGTGTGCGCGCTGACAGCGCAACTGAATGCGGCACTGGGGATCAATGCCGTGCTGAACGCGCCCTGCCCGATTTGCGATGCGGGCGCGGTGCTGAGCGCGGCGCTTTCGGTTGGATGCGAGGAAGCAAGGCCAGGGCTCTGCCCTGGACCCGCTGGGGCCAGTAGGCCCCAGACCCAATTTTGTTTGTTCTGAGATTGGCATTGGCACCGAGCGAATGGCGATGCCTGGCAGCTCGCACCGATCAAGCAGAAAACTCCCGCCGCGCAGCGCTAACGCAGGCGGCGGCACGCCGTCTTGGGTCCAGGGGGCGGAGCCCCTGGTCGGCGAAGCCCAGTCAACCTCAAGTTATCATGCACTAGGCCGCCGTTAATACCAACTGCCGGAAATCTTGACTCCTGCGGCCGTGTCCAGGGCGCGGATAAGGGCAGGAAGGCCAGGGCTCTGCCCTGGACCCGCTGGGGCCGTCACGCGAGAGCGTGCTGCGCACGACGGCCCCAGACCCCCATTC
>JAATGE010000500.1 GCA_015654825.1 Rhodospirillales bacterium | reverse complement strand
GGTCGATCGTGGTGTCCAGGATCGCACGTATTTCGGTGCGCTGGGTCTGGCCGGCGGTCTGGCGCGCGGTGATCGCGCCATCGAACGCGGCAAACGTCTCGGGCGTCAGCAGCGGCCGCAGCTTGTCCCGGTCGCCGGCGGCAAACGCCGACACGATCAGGCGAAACGCGTTTTCCGCGCCGGACAGGAACGCCGCCGGCGAGAAACTGCGATCCATGGCCTGCATGGCCAGCAGCGCCTTCCCGGTATCGCTCGCCGGGTCGGGCAGCGGGCGTTCGGGTGCGGCCGGCGGTTCGGCATGGCCTTCGATCACCGGCGACGGCGGCCGCCGCGCCGGCACCTCCGGCGTGCCGTCGAAACCCTGACGACGGCCGAGGATGCTGCGCAGACGGAGCACCAGAAACACCGCGATCATGCCGAACAGCACCAGATCCACGGGGATTGCGCTGGCGGTCATCGAATTCTCCTCCGTCCAAGGCGGGCCGCCGTAACGACCCGCGTATCGCGCTGCCGCGCGGCTGAAAGCAGTCCCGCTGGGGTCGACATGGGCCGCGCGACCGCCCTTCCAAAGGGAGCCTCCTGCGGCTAGCTCCCCGCGCATGATCCTGATGCGCCATGGCCAGAGCGAGTTCAACCGGCACTTCACCGCCACCCGGAAGGACCCCGGCATTCCCGACCCCCGGCTCACCGACGAAGGCGAGGCGCAGGCCGCCCACGCGGCCGCGGCACTGGCCGACGCCGGCATCACGCGCATCATCGTCAGTCCCTACACCCGCGCGCTGCAGACAGCCGCGCCGATCGCCCGCGCGCTGCAGGTTCCGGTCCTGGTCAACCCGGTGATCCGCGAGCGGTACCACTTCTCCTGCGACATCGGCACGCCGGTCACCGATCTGGCGCAGGCCTGGCCCGACTACGATTTTTCCCACATCGAGGAAGTCTGGTGGCCGGCCACCACCGAAAGCACCGAAAGCACCATGGCCCGCGCCGCCCTGTTCCGCGCCGAAATGCAAGCCACCGAGGCCTGGCGGCAGACGCTGGTGGTCAGCCACTGGGCCTTCCTGCTGACCCTTTCCGGGCAGAACCTGACAAACGGCGCCTGGGCCCGCGTCGAAACGCTGGCCGCGCCCTAGGCCCTCCACCAGGGCCGCCCCAAGGCCGCGGGAAATCGCCGCGCCCGCCTTTGCGCCACCGGGCCGACGTGCTAGGCGCCCGCCACATCCAGGAGTGACCAATGTCCGAGACCCAAACCCCGCCGCAGGGCCAGCCGTTGCCGCCGCTGGTGGTCAACGTCCAATACATCAAGGACCTGTCGTTCGAGGTTCCGAGCGCACCCGATATCTACGCCACGCTGCGCAACCAGCCGGCGGTGCAGATCAACCTGGATGTGCAGGCAAGGGCGATCCAGGAAGGCCAGCCGATCTACGAAGTGGTGCTGTCGGTGAAGGCCGAGGCCCGCGAAGCGCTGCCGGGCGCCAACGGCAACGCCGCCGCCGAAGGCCGCGTCGTGTTCATCGCCGAACTGCACTACGGCGGCGTGTTCACGCTGAACAACGTGCCCCCCGAAGCGGTGGAGCCGCTGCTGCTGATCGAATGCCCGCGCCTGCTGTTCCCGTTCGCCCGCAACGTGCTGAGCGACGTGACACGCGAAGGCGGCTTTCCGCCCGTGCTGCTGCAACCGATCGATTTCGTCGGCCTCTGGCAGGCGCGCCGCGCCCAGGGGCAGCCCGTGGCCAACGCGTAAGGGAAGGTTAAGGCCAGGGGCTCTGCCCCTGGACCAAGCTGGGGCCTGAGGCCCCAGACCCCCACTCATTGGGGGGAGCCTCCAAACCCCGACTCCAGCCCAATTCGTCACACCCGAAACAATCAACCAAAGTTTTTGCTTCTTTTTTCAAAAAGAAGTGCTTCTCCTACCCTTCCTCCTTCCCCTTCAACCCAACGCCATCCGCGTGCTACGACCCACCCCATGACGGACCCGTTTTCCGCGACCGCGGGGTGGCTGCACGAAAACTACCTGATTCCCGTGCTTTATCGCTTCGGCATGATGCAATGGGAGGACATTGCCTACGGCTGGCTGCTGTTCGCCCTGTACGGCGTCGCCCAGGTGGTTCTGATGCTTGCGATCTGCTGGCCCATGGAGCGCTTTCGCAAGCTCGAAAGCTGGCCGGACCGCAGCGCCGTTTCGGTCGACATCTTCTACACGCTGATCAACCGCATCGGCGTCATGCCGCTGGTGACGTTCGTGCTGTTCTACCAGTTGCAGGTCTGGCTCAATGGTTTCCTGACCGATAACGGCTACGTCCCGCCGACGCTCGAGGGCTTTGTCCCCGCGCTGATCGGCCATCCCGCCGTCACGTTCATAATTTACGTTTTAATTCTCGACTGTGCGGATTACTGGCGCCACCGCCTGAGCCACCGTTTCGGATGGTGGTATGCGTTGCACGCCGTGCACCACGCACAACGGCAAATGACGTTCTGGTCCGACGACCGCAATCACGTGCTCGACGATGTGATTGCGTTCGTATGGTTCATGGCCATCGGCCTGCTGATCGGCATTCCGCCGATGCAGTTCCCGCTCATCATCCTGCTGCTGCGGCTTTTGGAAAGCATGAGCCACGCCAATGCGCGCGTCAGTTTTGGCATGATCGGCGAGCGGCTGCTGATTTCGCCACGCTTTCACCGCGCGCACCACGGCGTGCTGGCGGCGGGCCAGCGCAGTTGCAATTACGGCGCGATTTTTCCGTTCTGGGACATGCTGTTCGGCTCAGCGGATTTTTCCCGCGCCTACGCCGAAACCGGCGATCCGGAAGCGGATCCCGCGATGGTCAACGGCACCTGGCTGCAACAGCAACTCGCCGGCATTCGATCGGTCGCCGGGCGGCGGGTTTAGAGTAGGAAGGCCAGGGCTCTGCCCTGGACCCGCTGGGGACAAGTCCCCAGACCCCAATTCATTAGGAACTGCGGGGGGAACGGCGAAGCCTGAAATCCGTGTTCCTTGGCCTTCTACGCGCCCGCGCCGCGCGACCGAATCCCGACATAGCGCAGCAGCGGCTCCATGGTCAGGCCCTGCACCACGACGGAGAACACGACGACGGCAAACGTCGCAATCAGGATATCGCCGTCCTGTGCCATGTCCGGCGGCAGCGCCAGCGCCAGTGCCAATGCCAGCGCGCCGCGCAGGCCGCCCCACCACAGCACGTGCTGCTCCACCATCGGCACCGCCATGCGGGTCGCGCGGAACGCCGCGCAGATCGGGTAAACCGTTACGGCCCGGGCGACCAGCACCAGCAGGATGATGATGGTCAGCGAGGCGGGCCCGAGCTGCACCAGCGGAACATGTTCGACCGCCAGGCCGATCAGCAGGAACACCAGCGAGTTGGCCAGGAACGCCGCGAACTCCCACAATCCCTCGACGGCCGCGCGCCCCTGCACCGAGAGCGGGCTGCTGTCATCGGTCCGCAGCAGGCCGAGATTGCCCATCAGCAGGCCGGCCGAGACGGTGGCCAGCACGCCGGAAAAATGCAGGTACTCGGCCAGGTAGAACGACTCGTAGGCCGCAACGGCGGTCAGCGCCAGTTCCACCAGGTGATCCGCGGTGCGGCCGGCGACGATGATGGCCGCGAGCCCGCTCGCCATTCCGATAGCGATACCACCGCCGGCGGCGCGCACGAACGCACCGGCGACATGGCCCGCCGAAGGTGTCGGGCCGCCGCTGTCCACCCAGGTCAGCACGACCGCGAACAGCAGCGCCGCGACGCCGTCGTTCAGCAGGCTTTCGCTTTCGACAAGGAAGCGAAGCCGTCCGCCGATGCCGATATCCTTGAACAATGCGAGCACGCTGATCGGATCGGTGGCCGCGATCAGCACGCCGAATATCGCCGCGGCCTGTAGCGGCCAGCCCAGCAGCAACACCATCCCGGCCGCCACGACCGCGGCGCTGATCACCACGCCGACGGTGGCAAGGGTCAGCACCAGTGCCATGTCGCGGCGCAGGTCCTGCCAGCGGATGCACAGCGCGGCCTCGAACAGCAGCGGCGGCAGGATCAGGTCGAAAATCAGGTCGTGGGTCAGCAGGGCGCCGGTCTTCAGGTGTGCCGCCGACAACGCGACGCCGGCGGCCACCAGGCCGACCGTGTAGGGCAGCCGCAGCCGCCGCGCCGCCAGCGCGACGATGATGGCCGCGAGCAGCAGTCCGATGATGCGAACGGCGATATCGTGCATGCCGGGCGTGTAACCCGATCCGCGATGCCGTGTCGCCGTTGCCAGGCGACCCGGATGCCGATTTCGGTATGGCGCGTGTTTGCGGCGCCGATTGCCGGCGCGTTCTCCGGGCCGCCGGTTCGCTGCGTAAGAACAACGATATCGCAAGCGGGCCGTACCGCGCCGGCGTCCGACCGTCGATCGAATATCCGGCCCGCCATTCCATTACGATTACGGAATACCAGGATCAAGCACGGTCGTTGCGGAGTGTTGGCAGGCCCGTTTGGTTGTGGCGTTGCGGCAGCAGCATGTGGCGAGAGACCGCGCGCGCGGCGTGGCCGGCGCGCGATTGACTTGCCGGAAGGATTCTGCGTCCATGCGCGCGCAATCGACGTTCCGGCTAGCCTTGCTGCGTTTCCCCCAGCGGAAGCTTCAAGTTGGATGGAGACTTGGTTGCCGGCGCGGCCGCCCGGCCGATGAAGCGGCGCAGCAAGACGGAGACTGGATACTGATATGGCTGAAGGTACGGTAAAATGGTTCAATGCCGCGAAGGGGTTCGGGTTCATCATGCCCGGTGACGGCGGCAAGGACGTGTTCGTGCACATTACCGCCGTGCAGGCCGCCGGCTTGCGCGGCCTCAACGACGGACAAAAAGTGAGCTACGAAGTAACGATGGAGCGCGGCAAAGCCGCCGCGACAAACCTCAAGGTAGTCTGAAAACGCAACGACCCCCCGGCCGCGCAGCGCGGCCGGGGCCCGTCAAATAAGCAAGAAGTAATACCAACTGCCGGAAATCTTGACTCCTGCGGCCGTGTCCAGGGCGCGGATAAGGGCAGGAAGGCCAGGGCTCTGCCCTGGACCCGCTGGGGCCGTCACGCGAGAGCGTGCTGCGCACGACGGCCCCAGACCCCCATTC
>JAATGE010000337.1 GCA_015654825.1 Rhodospirillales bacterium | reverse complement strand
TACGGCCCCAGCGGGTCCAGGGCAGAGCCCTGGCCTTCCTACTTCTTCGCCTCAAATCGGTAAGGTGAGTCGCCAGCCAGATTCGGATCCACCGCCAGGCGATGCTCCAACGGCGGAAACGCGCGGCTGCGACAATTGGGCCGGTCGCACAGGCGGCACGACAGGCCGATGCCGACGGCCGCATGTTCCAGGTTCAAACCATCCGCATAAACCAGGTCGGCGCCGTGGGCGACGTCGCAGCCCATGGCGATTACGTGCGTCGGGGGCGGCTCGCCCCAGGCGGCGGCGGGGCCTTCGATGCATTTCGCGAAACATAGGAACGTGGCGCCGTCGGGCAGTTGGGCGACCTGCACGCGGACCTGGCCGGGGGTGGAGAAGGCGCCGTGCACGATCCAGCGCGGGCAGCTGCCGCCGTAGCGCGCGAACGGAAAGCCGGCGGCGGAAAAGCGCTTGGTGACGTTGCCGGCGGGGTCGACGCGCAGAAAGAAGAACGGCACGCCGCGGGCACTGGCGCGCTGCAGGCTGCAGAGGCGCTGCGCCGCCTGTTCGAAGCTGACGCCGAAGCGGGAGGCCAGCGCTTCCACGTCGTGGCGCAGCAGGATGGCTGCCTCGCGGTACGGTTCGTACGGCATCAGCAGGCTGGCGGCGCCGTAGTTCAGCAGGCCGATGCGGATCAGGCTGGCGGCTTCGGGGCTGCTGGGGGAGATCGCCGCCAGCACTGCTTCAACGACGTCGCGGGCTTCCATCAGCATGACCTGGAAGGCCATGTGGAAGCCGCGGCTTTCGCGCGGCAATTGTTCGGACAGCATCAGGCTGCGCGTTTCGGGATCGTAGCGGCGCAGCGCGTTTTCCAGCGGGCCGACGCGGACGGAGACCTGGTGGCGCCTTCGCAGGCGGTCGGCGAGCGCGTGGTTCATTTCGGCGGGGGCGGCGGACAATTCGGCCAGGATGCCGTCGGCGGCGCTTTCCAATTCGGGGAAGTGGTTGGCGCGCTCGTGGAAGACGTCACGCGCTTCCTCGTTCGGCAGCAGGATGCGGCGGCCGGTGGGCAGCGCGATGCCGGAGGCGTCCTCGCGGGCGACGCGCCAGGCGCGGTAGAGGCTGAGCACCGCGCGGGCGACGTTGGGGTTGGCGGCGGCGGCTTCGATTTCGGGCTCGGGGATCGGCTCAACGCCTAGCAGCGGGTCGGAGAACACTTCGCGGAGGCCGACTTCCAGCTCGCGTTCCTGCGCGCCGGACAGGGCGGAAAAATCCACGCGCAGCATTTCGGCGAGCTTGATCAGCAGGCTGGCGGTGACGTTACGCTGATCGTGCTCAATCAGATTGAGATAGCTGGCGGATATGCCCAGTTTCTGCGCCAGCGCCTGCTGGGACAGGCCCTGTTCGATGCGCAGGCGGCGGACGGTGCGACCGATCAGCGGGCGTGCCATTTTACAAACTTTACAGCTTTACGCTTTGTTTCGTAAATATCTTCACAGCAAATTCCCCCGGCCAACCAATACACACTTTCTTTTGCACCTGCGAAGGGCGATATGCGTCGCCGCTCCGCCATTCACCTAAGCCAGAGGACGTATTGAAGATGACCACCCCTGCGCCCGCCTACGCCCCGGAAGGTATGGGCTCCGCCCCCGGCCATGACCCGGAGCGTTTTGCCGGCATTCGCCGCGACTATAGCGCGGCCGATGTCGAGAAATTGTCCGGTAGCTTCCGCATCAAGCACACGCTCGCGGAAATGGGCGCGCGCCGGCTGTGGCACCTGCTGAAGACCGAGCCGTTCGTCGGCACGCTCGGCGCGCTGACCGGCAACCAGGCCATGCAGCAGGTGAAGGCCGGGTTGAAGGCGATCTATTTGTCCGGCTGGCAGGTCGCGGCCGATGCCAACCTGGCCGGTGAGATGTATCCCGATCAGTCGCTGTATCCGGTGAACTCGGTGCCGATGGTGGTGCGCCGCATCAACAACGCGCTGCGCCGTTGCGACCAGATTGCGCGCCTGGAGGGTGACACCAGCCAATACTGGATGGCGCCGATCGTCGCCGACGCCGAGGCCGGTTTTGGCGGCGCGCTGAACGCGTTCGAGCTGATGCGCGCCATGATCGAGGCGGGCGCTTCCGGCGTGCATTACGAGGACCAGCCCGCCAGCGAGAAGAAGTGCGGCCCACTGGGCGGCAAGGTGCTGGGTCCGACGGCGCAGCATATCCGTACGCTGAACGCGGCGCGCCTGGCATCCGACGTGGAGGGCGTGCCGACGGTGCTGCTGTGCCGCACGGACAGCCATGCGGCGCAGTTGCTGACGACGGACGTGGATGAGCGCGACCGGCCGTTCCTGACCGGCGAGCGGACGCCGGAGGGGTTCTTCCGTATCAAGCAGGGCATCGGCGTCGAGTACGCGATCGCTCGTTCGCTGGCCTACGCGCCTTACGCCGACCTGCTGTGGTGGGAGACCAGCGAGCCGAACCTGGCCGAGGCGGAGCAGTTCGCCAATGCGATCGCCAAGCAGTTCCCGGGCAAGATGCTGGCGTACAATTGTTCGCCGAGCTTCAACTGGAAGAAGAAGCTGTCGCCGGAGAAGATCGCCGAGTTCAAGAAGACGATCGGGGCGATGGGCTACAAGTTCCAGTTCGTGACGCTGGCCGGGTCTCACAGCCTGAACTACTCGATGTTCCAGTTGGCGCGTGGCTACAAGGAGCGCGGCATGGGAGCCTATTCCGAATTGCAACAGGCCGAGTTCGCTGCCGAGAGCGAGGGCTATACGGCCACGCGCCATCAGCGCGAGGTGGGCACTGGCTGGTTCGATGCGGTGGCTACCACGGCTTCCGGCGGGCAGAGCAGCACGACGGCGCTGGAGGGAAGCACGGAGAC
>JAATGE010000519.1 GCA_015654825.1 Rhodospirillales bacterium | reverse complement strand
TACGGCCCCAGCGGGTCCAGGGCAGAGCCCTGGCCTTCCTTTCCTACCCTGCCCGCAACGTCCTAACAGCCTCCCCGCGCTCGAACAGCTTCATCAGCACCCGCACCGCCTGGCCCCGTGCGCCGACGAGCCCAGGATCTTTCTCCAACAGCAAAGCCGCGTCGCGGTTGGCCATTTGCAGCAAGCCTTCATGCTCCACGGGGTCCGCCAGGCGCCAGCCGGGCTGGCCGCTTTGGCGTTTGCCCAACAAATCGCCGCCGCCGCGGATGCGGAAATCCTCGTCCGCGATGACGAAGCCGTCGTCGGTGTCGCGTAGCAGCAGCAGGCGGCGGCGCGCGGTTTCGCCGAGGCCGTCGTCGTGCAGCAGCAGGCAAAAGCTGGCCGCTTCGCCGCGGCCGACGCGGCCGCGCAACTGGTGCAGTTGCGCCAGGCCAAAACGTTCCGCGTGATCCACGACCATGACGCTGGCTTCGGGCACGTCCACGCCGACTTCCACCACGGTCGTTGCCACCAGCAACTGGGTTTCGCCGCGGGCGAAGGCGGCCAGCGCACCTTCCCGCAGGGCGCTGTCCTGCCGGCCGTGGGCCAGGCCGACGCGGTTGCCGAAACGTTGCCGGAGGGCGGAATATCGTTCCTCGGCCGCAGTGACGTCAAGCAACTCGCTTTCGCTGACCAGCGGGCACACCCAGAAAATCCGCTCCCCCCGATCGAGCGCCCGCGCCATCGCCTCCACCACTTCCTCGAGCAGCGAAATCGAGTGCAGCGTCGTCTTGATCGCCACCCTCCCCGCCGGCTTTTCGCGCAGCCGGCTCACCATCATTTCGCCCCACTGCGTCAGCAGCAGCGTGCGCGGAATAGGTGTCGCCGTCATCACCAGCACATCGGCCGCCGCCCCCTTGCCCCCCATCGAAAGCCGCTGATCGACACCAAAACGATGCTGCTCGTCGATCACCGCCAGCCCGAGGTCGCGGTACTCCACCCCCTCCTGAAACAGCGCGTGCGTGCCGACGACGATCGAAACCCGCCCGGCCGCGATTGCCAGCCGCGCATTGCGCCGCGCCACCCCCTTGACCGACCCCGTCAGCAGCACCGCGGGCACCGGGCTCACCGCCTCCAGCGTGCGGAAATGTTGCCGCGCCAAAATCTCCGTCGGCGCCATCAGCGCCGCCTGCGCCCCGCTCTCCACCGCCCGCAGCATGGCCAGCACCGCCACCAGCGTCTTGCCGCTGCCGACATCCCCCTGCAGCAGCCGCAGCATGCGGCTCGGTGCCGCCATGTCGGCATCGATTTCGCCCAGTGCCTCGCTCTGCGATGCGGTCAGCGCGTGCCCGAACCGGCGCAGCGCCTCCGCCCGCAGCACGCCCGTCCCCGGCAGCGGCCGCCCCGGCCGCGTGCGCTCCCTGTTACGCACCCAGACCATCGCCACCTGGTGCGCCAGCAATTCGTCATAGGCGAGCCGCGCCCGCGCCTTCGGGCTCGGAAACTCCGCCGGCATATGCAGCGCCCGCAGCGCATCGGGAAAGCTCGGCCATTTCTCGCGCCGCATCAGCGCCGCATCGTGCCACTCCGGCAATGGCGGGATCAGTGCCAGCGCCTGCACCATCGCCGCCCGCACCTGGCTCGGAAACAGCCCCGCGGTCAGCGGCCACACCGGGTCCACCGCCGGCAGCCGCTCCGGCTGGTCGGCCGGAACAATGTGATCCGGGTGCGCAATGGTCAGCCGATCCGCGAACTGCTCCAGCTTGCCCGAGACCAAAAGCCTGGCCCCCACCGCCAAGGCCTGCGCCCGCTGCGGCTTGAAAAACACCAGCTCGGCAAACCCGGTCCCATCCGTCACCACAACGCGCCACGGCTGCCGCGGATTGGTCGGCGCCTCGTGCCGCACCACCTCCACGCACAGCGTCCCCACCTGGCCGCGCACCGCCCCGCGGATCGTCGGCCGCGCGCGCCGGTCGACGAACGATTCCGGCAAATGGAACAGCAGGTCCAGCACCCGCGTGCCGCCCGTCACCCGCACCAGCAGCGCCGCCACCTGCGGCCCCACGCCGCGCAGGCTGGTCACCGGCGCCAGCAGCGGCGCAATCGCGGAGAGGGGCGGGGTGGCGTCCGGCACGCCCCGCCTATATGTCCCCCGCACCATGGACGAAACACCCGGGCCCGACGCGGCACCGGCGCCGCCGCTTGACGCGCGTCGCCGCCGCCTGCTGTTCCGCGCCACCCACCGCGGCACCAAGGAAGTCGACATCCTGCTCGGCGGCTACGTTCGTGTCCGCCTCGCCGATTTTGCCGACGCCGACCTGCCCCCCCTGGAAGAAATCTTGGAATACCCCGACCCCGTCCTCGCCGACTGGCTGACCGGCCGCGCCGACCTCCCGCCGGACGCCTCCCCCACGCTGCGCGCCATCCGCGCCGCCGCCCTCGCCTAGCGCGCGGAAGCGGAACCCGATGCCCACCATCCACGGCGCCCCCGAAGGCTACGACGCGCTGCTGCTGATCCGCCGCGCCGCCGAGCACGGCGGCCCGCTGCTGCACGTCTCCCGCGACGACGCCCGCATGTCGCGCCTCGCCGACCTGCTGAATTTCTTCGCCCCCGACCTCGAGATTTTCCGTTTCCCCGCCTGGGACTGCCTGCCCTACGACCGCGTCTCCCCGAACCAGACCGTCATCTCCGAGCGCATCGCCACGCTGACGCGCCTGCTCGAGCCCGCGGCCACGCCCCGCCTGGTGCTGACCACCGTCAACGCCGCGATCCAGCGCGTCCCGCCGCGCAGCGCCTTTGCCGACAAGACCCTCGCCGTCGCCACCGGCGCCCTGCTGCCGCCCGAAAAGCTCGCTTCCTTCCTCGCCGCCAACGGCTACGGCCGCACCGACACCGTCATGGAGCCCGGCGAGTACGCCATCCGCGGCGGCATTTTCGACATTTTCCCGAGCGGCGAATCCGACCCGCTGCGGCTCGATTTCTTCGGCGACACCGTCGAAAGCATCCGCCGCTTCGATGCCGCTACCCAGCGCTCGGTCGAGGACGTCGCCGGCTTCGCGCTGCGCCCGGTCAGCGAAGCCCCGCTCGACAAAGCCACCATCGCCCGTTTCCGCCCCGGCTGGCGCGAGCTGTTCGGCCAGCCGGCCCCCGCCGACCCGATCTACGACTCCATTTCAGACGGCCCCCGCTACCAAGGCATGGAGCACTGGTAGTCGCTGTTCCCTGCAACCCTGGAAACC
>JAATGE010000278.1 GCA_015654825.1 Rhodospirillales bacterium | reverse complement strand
CGGCCTCTCCACCCCCACCCGCCTCGGCACGGGTGTTTCCAGCCGCCCCTGACCCCATCCGCGGATGCTCGCCGACCGCATCAACATGCGGGACCACCGGACGCGCGGCCGCGTCATGTTCGGCGTCGGCCCCGGTGCGCTGGTCAGCGACGCCCGCATGATGGGCATCGAGCCCACCCTCCAGCGCGACATGATGGATCAATCGCTCGCGGTTCTCGTGCGCCTGCTGCGCGGCGAAACCGTTACCCAGAAAACCGACTGGTTCACCCTGCAGGACGCCCGCCTGCAAATGCTGCCCTACTCCCAGCCCGGCGTGGAAATCGCCGTCGCCAGCCAGGTCTCCCCCACCGGCGCCCGCGCCGCCGGCCGCCACGGGCTCGGCCTGCTGTCGCTCGGCGCCACCTCCACGGGCGGCTTCAACGCCTTGGCCTCCAACTGGGCGATCGCGGAGGACCAGGCCGCCGCCCACGGCACAAAAGCCGACCGCGCGGCCTGGCGCCTGGTCGGCCCCATGCACGTCGCCGAAACGCGCGAGCGGGCGCGCGACAATGTCCGCTTCGGCCTGCCGGCCTGGCTCGCCTATTTCCGCGACGTCGCCAACCTGCCGATGGCCCCCGAAGGCGACGGCGACCCGGTCGACATCCTGGTCAATTCGGGCATGGCCGTGATCGGCACACCGGACGACGCGGTGGCCCAGCTCGCACGCCTTGCAAAACAATCCGGTGGCTTCGGCGCTTTCCTGCAAATGGCCCACAACTGGGCCGACTGGGCCGAAACAAAGCGGAGCTACGAACTGATCGCGCGTTACGTCATGCCGCGCGCGCAAGGCACCAACGTCGCGCGCCAGGACTCCTATGCCTGGGGTGCCGCGCATTCGGGCGAATTCATGGGCCAGGCCCGCATGGCCGTCGGCCTGCGCATCGCGCAGCATATCGGCGAGCAGGGAACCAAGGACATCAGTCCCGAAATTCTGGCACTGATGGGCATGAAACAAAAATAGCCGGGCTTCGGCGAATTTGGCCCGTGGGCGCGCTGCGCGGCTTTTTCATCGTCTCCCCCCAATGAATGGGGTCTGGGGCCTACTGGCCCCAGCGGGTCCAGGGCAGAGCCCTGGCCTTCCTCCCGGACAGCTCGAGGCCGCTACTCGAACCCTGCTCCCACGACTTTGTCGCCCACCCGGATATCCAATTTCTCGGTGGTCCCCGCCTGCAATTCCAGCGTCGCCTTCACCGGCCCACCGCTCGAAATATTGGCCAGGCTCTGTGGCACCGTATCTTCCGCGATATGAATGATCTTGCCGTCCGCACCGATGAAAACCATGTCCAGCGCGGCCAGCGTGTTTTTCATCCACATCGGCTGTTCGCGCGGCACGTCCCACACGAACAGCATGCCGCGGTCCGCCGGCACCACGCGGCGAAACATCAGCCCGGTCTGCTGCTGCTCCGCCGTCAGTGCCATTTCCACGGTAAAATCGTGCTTCACCCCATCGTGCCCGACGATCGTGAGCTTTTGTGTCGGCAACGGAGGCTGCGGCCCGCTCTGCGCCATGCCGCCGCCAGGCAGCGCCAGCACCCCCAGCAGGGCCAGCAACATCAGGGTTCGTTTCATACCTCATCCTCCAGCGCAGCCGCGGCCGACCGCGCGGCAATCCTGCGCCGCACCATCCTCATGCCGGCCGCCCCGCGCAAGATGCCGCAAGAGGCGAATCGCATTTGGAATTTTCTTGGCATGACATTCGAGCCGGACGCTTCGACCCGGAACGAAAGCCAAATTAACAAAAGTTTTTTGGTTCTTTTTTTCAAAAAAAGGAACAAGAAAAAGTACTTCTTTTTGAAAAAAGAAGCAAAAACTTTTGTTAATTGTTCCTTGTTCGCCGCCGTCAGTTGATGCCGCAGGCCCACCCCTGGCCTTCGGCGCCAGCCCTGGTCTAGTTTCCGGCCGCCATCCGCAACTGGAGCCTTCTGTGATCACAACCGCGGCGCGCCTGGTTTTCGGCACCGGCGGCGATGCCTTGCCGTTCCAGAAGCAGGGCTGGGCCAAACCGGAGGAAAACCATACCTGGTGCATGGGCCCCGAAGCGGGCCTTGAGTTGCATCTGCATCCCGGCGAGGGCGACCTGCTGCTGGAATTCACGCTGCGGCCATTCATGCTGCCGCCCTACCTCGTGCGCCAGCGCCTCGCCGTGCTGGTCAACGGCACCCCGGTCGGCGAGGCCGTGGCACAGGACGAATCGGCCCTCGCCTTCCGCATTCCGCGTGCGCTGATCGGCAACGCCGCGAAACTGGAAATAACCCTGCGCTGCCCGGATGCCGTCAGCCCGGCCGGCCTGCGCATGAACAGCGATCCCCGCATGCTGGCGTTCGGTGTGCTCGAGGCGATGGCGACCTGGGTGCCGCCGGAAGCGCCGTTCTACCCGCGCTCGATGCCGCCGCTGTCGCTCGACTACGCAGCGGAGACGGTCGAACGGCTGGAGCCCCGGGTGCGCGCCATCACCGGCCTGCCGCTCGCCGACCTGATGCTGCAATTCGAGAGCCTGGGCCATAATTGCGAGTTCGGCCTGGTGCAGCGCCGTTGCGGTGCCGAGCCGCTCGGCCTGCTGCGCTTCATGAGTATTTCGCCCGGCAACCTTCTGCAGGGCCTGGATTTCGGCTTCGAGGGCGTCGACGATCCTGCCATGGCACGCATCTATCGCGATCCGCAGGGCGGCGCGGAATGGATGATCCGGCTCGACCGTTACGACATGCACGCGCACACGTTCCGCAACCCGGCTGAGACCGATGCCGAAACGGTGCGCATAGAGGAAATGAAGAAGCTTGTGTTCAAGCGGCGGCGCTTTCTCGAAGTGCTGGAAACCGGGCAGAAATTATTCGTCTACCAGCGCCGCGAGCACATGACGGAGGCGCACGCGCTGCCGGTGCTGAACCTGCTGCGCAGCCATGGCCCGAACGCGCTGCTGTTCGTCACCGCGGACCGCAGCCTGCCATGCGGCAGCGTGGACCGGCTGGCGGTGGATTTGTATCGCGGCAACATCGACCGTCTGGCCCCCACCGACCGTGCCACCGAATTGCACCTTCCTGCCTGGATCAGCATTTGCGCCAACGCCTACCGTCTGTGGCGCGAGGCCGGGCTTGGCGGATGAGGCGCATCCCTATACAGATCCGAAAAAGGCCAGGGCTCTGCCCTGGACCCGCTGGGGCCAGTAGGCCCCAGACCCCCGTTCATCGGGGGAACGGCGAAGCTTGAAATCCATATCGTAACGGCTTCGCCAGGGAGACGATGAACAGCCGCGCAGTGCTACTGGGGTCCGGGACTTGTCCCCGTCGTGCGCAGCACGCCTCCGGCGTGACGGGTCCAGGGCAGAGCCTTGGCCTTAACTAATCGTATCGAACCCGCCCCCTAACGGGAGCCCGGTCCCTGGCCCTTCCTGATCGCCCACACCCCGAACACCCCGGCCAGCGCG
>JAATGE010000025.1 GCA_015654825.1 Rhodospirillales bacterium | reverse complement strand
TCGGCGGCGCGGTCGCGCAGTGCCGCCGCGTGGGCACGCTCCACACGCACCATGGCGCTCATGTGATCGGCCAGCACCTCGCCATGCACGCGTTGCGGTGGGGTCAGCACGCGGTACAACTCCGGCCGTGCCGTCAGGAAGGACGGGTTGGCGCGCAGGAAATCGGCGATGATCGCCGGATCGGGCCCCATATCGGGCTCCCTGGCTGATTCCATATCGGGCGCGGTATCGCGGGCCGGGTCAGGTCGGTTTTCCATGGAGGCGAGCATTGCACGGGGTCCAGTGACTTCACCACCGCTTTTTGCAACCGACGGTGACGCAAATTTGGCATCGCGCAAGCGTCGCGTGCCGGTGATGTTGCCTTATCCGTTTGTCGGCCCATTCGATTACGCGGTGCCGCCCGGCTCGGATCTCGCCCCCGGCGACGTCGTGCTGGTACCGCTGAACCGCCGCCAGGAGGTTGGCGTCGTGTGGGACGCGCCCGGCGGCCCGAGTGTTGCCGATGGCAAGCTGAAGCCGGTCAGCGCGCGGCTCGAGGTGCCGCCGATGCCGCCCGCATTGCGCAAATTTGTCGATTGGGTGGCCGGCTACACGCTCACGCCCCCGGGCGGCGTCATGGCCATGGCGCTGCGCGTGAACGCGCTGACGCCGCCGCAGCCGACGCCCGGCTGGCGGGCCGCACCGTTGCCGGAGGGGGTGCGCCTGACGCCGCAGCGGCGCCGAGTTCTGGCGGCCCTGGGCGAAAGGACGCTGCCCGGCGCCGAGCTTGCGCGGCTAGCCGACGTCGGCGGCAGCGTCATCCGCGGCATGGAGGATGCCGGTCTGCTGGTCGCCGCCGCGGTGCCGATGGAGGCGCCGTTCGCTCGCCCGAACCCGGACCATTCGGTCAGCCTGTCGGCGCCGCAGCAATCGGTCGCGCAGGAATTGCGCCAGGCGGTGCGCGACGCCGCGTTCAGCGTCACCCTGCTCGATGGGGTCACCGGTTCGGGCAAGACCGAAATCTATCTGGAGGCCGTGGCGGAATGCGTCGCGGCGGGCCGCCAGGCGCTGATCCTGCTGCCGGAAATCGCGCTGTCCGCGCAATTCCTGGCGCGCTTCGAGCGCCGTTTCGGGGTTCCCCCCGCGGTCTGGCACTCCGACCTCTCCAGCCGCACCCGCCGCGTCACCTGGCGCGCCGTGGCGGAGGGCAGTGCCGCCGTCGTGGTCGGCGCCCGCTCCGCGCTGTTCCTGCCGTTCCCCGATCTCGGCCTCGTCGTCGTGGACGAGGAGCACGAAACCGCGTTCAAGCAGGAGGATGGCGTGGTCTACCACGCCCGCGACATGGCGGTGGTGCGCGCCCGCCTCGGCGGGGCCCCCGCCATCCTGGTGTCCGCGACGCCCAGCCTGGAAACGCTGGCCAATGTCGAGGCCGGCCGCTACCGGCATTTGCGCCTGGCCGCGCGCCACGGCGGCGCCACGCTGCCCGCGATCGAGGCGGTCGATCTGCGTCTGCACCAGCCGCCGCGCGGCAAATTCCTCAGCCCCGTGCTGGTGGACGCCGTGCGCGACTGTTTTGCGCGCGGCGAGCAGGCCATGCTGTTTCTCAACCGCCGCGGCTATGCGCCGCTGACGCTATGCCGTGCCTGCGGCCACCGCCTGGCCTGCCCGAATTGCACCGCCTGGCTCGTCGAGCACCGCGCCCGCCGCGAATTGACCTGCCACCATTGCGGCCACACGGAGCCCACGCCGCCCGCCTGTCCGGTCTGCAAGGCCGAAAACACGCTGGCGCCGATCGGCCCCGGCGTTGAACGCATCACCGAGGAGGCCGCCGAGCTTTTCCCCGCCGCGCGCCGCCTGGTCATGGCCAGCGACACGATGCCGGGTCCGCACGCCGCCGCCGAGGCCGCGCGCGCCATCGAGGCGCGCGAGGTGGACCTGCTGATCGGGACGCAGATCGTCGCCAAAGGCTGGCATTTTCCGCATCTGACGCTGGTCGGCGTGGTCGACGCCGATCTGGGCCTCGCGGGCGGCGATCTGCGCGCCAGCGAACGAACGGTGCAATTGCTGCACCAGGTCGCCGGCCGCGCCGGCCGCGCCGAGGCGCCCGGCCGCGTGTTGCTGCAAACCTTTTCGCCCGCGCATCCGGTCATGGAAGCGCTGGTCAGCGGCGACCTGGCCGAGTTCTATGCGCGCGAGGCCGACGCCCGCAGGCCGGGCAACTGGCCGCCGTTCGGCCGCCTCGCCGCGCTGATCGTCAGCGCGGACACCGCCGACGCCGCCGATAAGTGCGCCCACGCCCTCGGCCGCGAAGCCCCCGGCGGCGAGGGCGTCCTGGTGCTGGGCCCCACCCCGGCGCCGTTGGCCATCCTGCGCGGACGGCATCGCCGCCGGCTGCTGCTGAAGACGCGCCGCGATATCGCCGTGCAGCCGTTGTTGCATGAGTGGCTGCGCAAAGTGGCGGTGCCCCGTGGAACGCGGGTAGATGTGGACGTCGATCCGGTGTCGTTTCTGTAGGTTCAAGGCCAGCCCAAAGTAGCCGCCAAACTAACAAAAGTTTTTTGGTTCTTTTTTTCAAAAAAGAACTTCTTCTTGAAAAAAGAAGCAAAACCTTTTGTTACTTATTCCTCATTCCGCGGCGACCGGGGCTTCTTGCGCAATTCGCCAAAAGCGGCACTTTCCTCGCCACCCAAGACGGAGCCCACCATGCGCCTTGCTGCCCTGCTATGCCTGCTCGCACTTCCGGCGGCGGGCGCCGCCATGGCGCCGGATGACGCGAAAGACCCCAATCTGTGGCTGGAGCCCGTCAACGGCGCCCGCGCGCTGGATTGGGTCAAGCAGCAGAACGCCCGCTCGCTGGCCGTGCTGAAGGGCGATAAGCACTACCAGACCTTCTACGATCAGGCCCTGGCGATCGCACAGGCGCAGGACCGCGTGCCGGTGCCGGCGCAAATCAACGGCCAGGTGTTCAACTTCTGGCAGGATGCCGAGCATGTGCGCGGCCTGTGGCGCCGCACCGGGCTGGACGATTACCGCCCGCCGACGCCGCACTGGACCCCGGTGCTCGATGTCGATGCGCTGGCCAAGGCGGAGCACGCCAACTGGGTCTGGAAGGGCGCCAATTGCCTGGAGCCGGAAGAGCGCCTGTGCCTGACGGCGCTGTCCGACGGCGGCGAGGACGCGGTCGTCGAGCGCGAGTTCGACGTAACGAAAGCGGCCTTCGTCAGTGCCGGATTTTCCCTGCCGCGCGCCAAGATGAACCTGGATTGGGAAAGTGCCGACTCGTTACTGGTCGCAACCGACTGGGGCCCCGGCTCGATGACCGAGAGCGGCTATCCGTTCATCGTCAAGCGGCTGCACCGCGGCGAAAAGCTCGGCGACGCCAAGGAAGTGTTCCGCGGCACCGCCAAGGATGTGCAGGTCGGGCCCACCGCGCTGACCGACGGCCAGGGCCACCACGTCATGCTGATCCAGCAGGGGCTGGATTTCTTCCACTCCGCCTGGTTCCGCGTCACGCCCTCGGGTGTCGAGAAGCTCGCGCTGCCGCAGAAGGTGGAGGTCAGCGGATTGTTGCGCAACCAGCTGATCGTCAAGCTGGACGAGCCCTGGCCGCGCCCGGGGGCGGCCACGATCCCCGCCGGCAGCCTGGCGGCACTCGACATGGGGGCGAAAAACGCCGTCCCGCAACCGGTGTTCGTGCCCGGACCGCGGCAAAGCCTGGAGGAAGTCGCGGTCACCCGCGACCGCCTGGTGGCCGCGGTCTACGACAATGTGCGTGGCCGGATCCTCGCATTCGCGCCCGACATGGGCGCCTGGCAATCGACGCGGCTGGCGCTGCCGGACAATGTTTCGGTCAGCGTGGTCTCCACCACGATACGCAACAACCAGGTGTTTCTCGGCGTCACCGGCTTCCTCACGCCGGGAAGCCTGTGGTTCGCCGATCTGGATGGCGGCGCGCCCGCGCTGATCAAGCAGTCGCCGCCGCGATTCGACGCCAGCCGCGACGTGGTCGAGCAGTTCGAGGCGACGTCAGCCGACGGCACCAAAATCCCGTATTTCGTGGTACGCCCGAAGGACATGAAGGCGGACGGCAGCAACCCGACCCTGCTGTACGCCTATGGCGGGTTCCAGGTCAGCGAACTGCCGATCTATTCGGGAGCGTTGGGAAAACTGTGGCTCGAGCACGGCGGCGTCTATGTGCTGGCCAATATCCGCGGCGGCGGCGAATTCGGCCCCGCGTGGCACGAAGCCGCGCTGAAAACGCACCGCCAGCGCGCCTACGACGATTTCGCCGCCGTGGCGAAAGATATCATCGCGCGTAAAATCACCAGCCCGCGCCGCCTCGGCATCGAGGGCGGATCGAATGGCGGGCTGCTGATGGGCGTGGAATTCGAGCAGCATCCCGATCTGTGGCACGCCGCGGTCATCCAGGTGCCGCTGCTCGACATGCTGCGCTTCGAGCAGATCGCCGCCGGCGCCTCATGGGTCGGCGAATACGGCAGCGTTACGAAACCCGAGGAGCGCGCGTTCCTGGCCGGCATTTCGCCGTATGCCAATTTGCGGGCCGGCGTGCACTACCCGATGCCGTTCATTTACACCACGAGCAAGGACGACCGCGTCGGCCCGGAGCACGCGCGCAAGTTCGCCGCCAAGATGGCGGCGCTGCACCTGTCGTATTTGTACTATGAGGCGATCGAAGGCGGCCACGCCGCCGGCGCGAATGCGCGCGAACAGTCGGAGGAGAAGGCGTTGGAAATGACTTATCTGACGCGGCAACTCATGGAGTAAGGAAGGCCAGGGCTCTGCCCTGGACCCGCTGGGGCCAGTCGGCCCCAGACCCCATTTCATTTGTTCCGAGACTGGCATCGGCTGCGAGCGCGCCGCCAAATCCAGCATATCGCAACACCGTACAGAAGACTCCAGCCGCGCAGCGCGTACGACCGCGGCGGCACGCCGTCGGGGGTCCAGGGGGCAGAGCCCCCTGGCCTTCCAAACGCCCCCATCCGCGCCTACACTGAACCCGCGCGTCGCCGCACCAACGAATGCGGCGCGCCGACGGGATCTGGAAACGTGGCAAACGGGCGCCGAACAAGGTCGGC
>JAATGE010000060.1 GCA_015654825.1 Rhodospirillales bacterium | reverse complement strand
CCACCCCCACCGGCCGCCCCTGTGCTCGTCCCTGCCCATCCAAAAACCCGGTCAGCACGTCCATCGGCGCCCCCGCCGGCTTGCCATCCTTGAACGGCACGAAAATCACCTTGTAGCCACTCGGCGGATTGCGATTCCACGAGCCGTGTTGCCCCACGAACGCGCCCTGCGCGAACGCCGGCGGCAACACGCCCGGGTGCGAAAATGCCAGCCCCAGCGACGCCGTATGCGGCCCAAGCGCATAATCCGGCACGATCGCCTTCGCCACCAGGTCCGGCCGCGGCGGCGTCGGCCGCGTATCGACATGCTGGCCAAAATAGCTGTACGGCCAGCCATAAAACCCGCCATCCACGACATGCGTCATGTAATCCGGCACGATGTCGCTGCCAAGTTCGTCACGCTCGTTTACCGAAGTCCACAGCGCGCCGCTCACCGGCTCGAAGCCCATGCCCACCGGATTGCGCAGCCCGCTCGCGAACACCCGATGCGCGCCCGTCGCCCGGTCGATTTCCCAAATCGCCGCGCGCCCTTCCTCGGCCGCCATGCCGTTGTCGCCGACATTGCTGTTGGAGCCTACGGACGCGTAAAGCTTGCTGCCATCCGCGCTGGCGACCAGGTTTTTCGTCCAGTGATGGTCGATCGGCCCGCCCGGCAAATCCACCAGCTTCGTGCCGGGCCCCGCAATGCTCGTGGCTCCCGCCTGATACGCATAGCGCACCACGCTATCGGTATTCGCCACGTAAAAATCGTTGCCCACAAGCACCATGCCGAACGGCGAGTTCAAGCCACCGAGAAAATCGTATTTCTGCACGCCGCCGGCGCCCGGCCGCAGCAGCACGATACGGTTGGGGCTCGTCCCGCCCGCCCCCGCGCGGCCCATGATCCAGCGCGCGATGGTACCCTTGATGCCGCGCGTATCCGCCTCGAAATGCGGCCCCTCGGTTTCCGCCACCAGCACATCGCCGTTCGGCAATACGTAGAGCCAGCGTGGATGATCCAGGCCCCGCGCGAACGCCTCCACT
This sequence comes from Rhodospirillales bacterium, assembly GCA_015654825.1. Taxonomy (GTDB): domain Bacteria; phylum Pseudomonadota; class Alphaproteobacteria; order Acetobacterales; family Acetobacteraceae; genus CAJCIS01. Next base: position 1,315 of record JAATGE010000060.1, on the reverse strand, counting down.
GTCAGCCCCGTCGCCGGCACCGGCGTCGCACCCTGCGCCCACCCCACCACCGGCGCGATCTTCACCGTCGGCAACAACGTCCGATGCGGCGGCGGCAGCGCCGGATCGGGCCCGATACCCGCCGACACCGGCAGCCGCGCGGTCTCGCCGGTGCAGGCGTACAGCACCAACGATCCGCCGATCAGCACAACCACCGCGCCAATTCCGAAACGCATCAGCGCGCGCCCCGCGCCACTCACGCCGCCACCGCGAGGTGATCCGTTCGCAGTTCCTCCAGCCCCTGCTCGATCGAAACATGGCTGGTGTAGCCCAACTCGTTGCGTGCCTTGCGGTCGACCACCGTAACCTCCCGGAACAAAAGATTGACCGCCGTGCGCGTCATCGGCGGCCGCCCCGCCAGCGACAGGCCCTGCCACACCAGTTCGCCGCCGGCCGCCACCGCGTCCAGCAGCCACATCGGCGCCTCGCGCGCCGGCGCCACCACGCCCTGCGTCGCCGCCAGGCGCGTCAGGAAATCGCGGAAATCCACCGGCTCGCCATCGGTCAGGAAATAGATCTCGCCGCCGCCACCGCGCTCCGCCGCCAGCAGCGTACCCTCGATGACGTTGCGCACATGGCAGGTGGAGCACAATTGATGCCCGCCGCCGAACCAGGCCCACGCACCGCTCTGCATCGCGCGCGTGATCTGCGGCAGCAGCGTGGTATCGCCGCGCCCCCAGATGAAACGCGGACGCACCGAAACCGTCGTGAAATCGCCACCGTTCGCGGCAATCACGTCGCGCTCCGCCTGGCCCTTCGACCACGGATAAAGTCCGTTCGGCACCGCGGGATAGGGCGCCGTCTCATCCGCCCGCACGATCGGCCCGCCGCCGGCCAGCACCGCCTCGGTGCCGATATGAACAAATCGTTGCACCCCCGCCTCGCGCGCCGCCTGCAACGCGTTGCGCGTGCCCTCGATGTTGGCGGCAAAATAATCCTCGCGCCTGCCCCAATCCTGTACCTTCGCCGCGGCATGGATCACCGCGACGCAACCCTGCATCCCCTCGCGCATTGCCTCCACGCCGCCGAGATCGCCCAGCACCGGCGCCGCCCCAAGCGCCCGCACTTTTTCCGCGGCCGCGCCCGACCTTGCCAGGGCGCGCACGGGGATACCGCGAGCGACAAGCTCCAGGATCGCAGCGCCGCCGACGAAGCCGGAGCCGCCGGTGACGAAGACTGGCGTGGTTTCATTGAGAGTCATTCTGGAAGTCCTTCAGTTAAGGCCAGGGGCTCTGCCCCTGGACCAAGCTGGGGCCTTAGGCCCCAGACCCCATTT
>JAATGE010000195.1 GCA_015654825.1 Rhodospirillales bacterium | reverse complement strand
GCGGAACGCCTCGCGGCCGCCGTGCGGGTGGCCGACCTTCCCCGTGAAGTCTTTATCGACGGCATGGCGGTGCAGGTCGACGCCACCACCGTCTATGCGCCCGACGTGATGATGCGCCGCGGCACGCCGTTGGCCGATGACGCCGTCAAGCTGACCGACCCGGTCATTGTCGTCGAAGTGGTATCGCCTTCCTCGCGGACGCGCGACGCGGGGGCCAGGCTGGCCGACTATTGTCGTATCGATACGCTGCGTCATTACTTGATCGTACGCACCGAAGACCGCACGGTGATGCACCACGCACGCGGCCCGGATGGACAGATCCTGACCCGCATCCTGCGCGGCGGCCCGATCGATTTCGGCGCCGGGCTGGTGCCGGACGGGATTTTCCCGGCGTGACGCGGCCGGCGCCCGGCTGCCTACGGCGTGCCCGCCCTGCCCCGCCAGGCGGTCAGAGTAGCCGAAACGATTCGGAGCATCGTTGCGGTCCCCCATCTGCCCGTTCCGTGCCGGGTTTCGGTTGGTGCGCGGAGAACGGTTCAAGCTGCGTTGGTGCGTCCATCGAGACGGTCGCAGCGCCGCCGCGATTACTAAAACTTTGCTCTTGCCGGCGGCTTTTCCACCAACGGATGACAGTCCGGTTGCAGCGGCCCGCTAGTCGCCAATTTGCAACGATCTCGCGCGTCGGCATGTCGCCGCTCCGCCACCTGTCTCCGCTCCGCCAGGCGCCGCGTGCCGAAAGCCCGCCACATGCGGCCCCTGTCGCGCCCGGTGTGCAAGCCGCGCGCGGGCGCGCGGCTCCGCCGCCATGGAACCCCCCGTGCTGACCAAAATTGTAGCGTGGTCGGCACTCTTCTCTACGACGGAGCAGGTCCAGGACGGGCTCCGGATCGACACCAACCGAATCGCGTCGGCGAAAATCGCCAACGACAGGGGAGCCCAGCCAGGTGGACAGCCTTGCGGAAAAAATATTGCCCACCGTCCAGCCGGTTCTGGCGACGGCCCGGCCGAACGCCGACGTACTCGAAACCATCGTCAGCCGGCCGGATCGCGATGCCGTCATCGCCGCCCTGCTCTCCGGTGGCGACAGCCGCACGGTCGTCGACGGCGGCACCGGCGCCAACAAATACCTGTGTCCGCCGCATCCGCGGCACGACCTCGCCTGTTTCGCCTCGTGTACTGCCTCGCCGATCGGGGATCGTGGCTTTGAGCGCGCCACGCAGGTGTTTGCCGACATTTCCGAGGCCGCATCGCCGCGGCTTCGCGCCGAGCGGCTGGCGCGGCACGAAAGCGTCATAAAGGCGGGCCTGGTCGAGCATTTTTCCGTCGCCGGCCTGGCCGATGCCGTGCTCTGCCCGTCCGGCACCGACGCGCTACTGACCGCCGCATTGCTGCTCGCCGCGGGGCGGCCGGAGCAAAAAATCACCGCCATCCTGCCTTGTGCAGCCGAAACCGGCACCGGCGTGCCGCTCGCCGTGGCCTGCCGCCGCTTCGACGGCCCGGAACTCGGCGCCGCGGTGTCCGACGTCACGATCGAAACCGTCGAAATTCCGCTGCGCACGGAACACGGCGAGCCGCGAACCGAGGACGCGACCAGCGACGCATTCGCCGCGGCCGCCGCGGCCGCGACCGGACGGCCGGTGATCTATCTCACCCACGGCACTAAAACCGGGTTGATCGCGCCGGCCCACCCTCCCGCCGGCGCCGACGTGATCGTCGACGCCTGCCAGGCGCGCATCTCTCCCGCCACGGTCGCCGCCTACATCGCCCGCGGCTGGCCGGTGGTGCTGACCGGCTCGAAGTTTTTCGGCGGCCCGGCCTTTTCCGGCGCCGTGCTGGTCCCGCGCGCACGCCGGAGCAAAACCGCCGCCGAAGGTGCGACGCTCGGCACCGTCATGCGCGGGGCGGCCTCAATGGCAGTGATCGAAGCGTTTCGGCCGAGGGCGGCCGAAATGGCCGCGCTACTGCGCGACCGGGCGGCCACCGTGGCGCGCGGCCTCGCCTCCCTGCCCCACGCGATCCCGGTCGGCGGCCTGCGCCCGCGCGGTCCGCAATGGGCCGACCTGCCGAGCATTTTCACGTTCGCGGTGCGCGACCCGGCGCAACCCGGGCGCCTGCTCTCCGCCGCCGAACTGCGCCCGATCTACCAGCGCCTGGCGCAAGCCGGCGTGCTGCTCGGCCAGCCCGTCGGCCTCGGCCCGTTCGGCGGCTTGCGCATCGCCGTCGGCGCCCGCGATCTGGTCGATGCGCCCGATAGTTTGGGCGTGTCCGCCATGTTCGATGCGCTGCGCGGTGCCCTGGAAGGCTAGGGACTCTGCCCCTGGGACAACGAAGTCGAAATATACAAAAGTTTTTTGGTTCTTTTTTTCAAAAAAGAACAAGGAGAAAGCACTTCTTTTTGAAAAAAGAAGCAAAAACTTTTGATTATTGTTTCCTGATTCACCGACGTAATTTTGAGTCGGCGCGCGCGATTTTCAATTGCGATGGTCCTGCGAATCCTAAACTGACGACAAATACGCGTCATACTCCACGTCCGTTACGCGCTTGCGGAACTCCGCCTGTTCCTGCGCCTTCGTCGCACTGAACAAATCCTGGTACTGCGCGCCCAGATACTTGGCCATGACCTCGCTCGCATCGAACGCGTCGATCGCGTCGTCCCAGTTGAACGGCAGCGCCGGATGGCCTTCCGGCTCCTCGCCCTGGATTGGCCGCCCGGGGTCGAGTTCGGCGTCCAGCCCGTGCATCACTCCAGCTAAAATCCCCGCGACGGCCAGGTAGGGGTTGCAGTCGGCGCCCGCCACCCGGTGCTCCACGCGCGTGTTCTTGCCTGCTGTGATCACGCGGATCGCCGCGGTGCGGTTATCCATGCCCCAGGTGATGTTGGTCGGCGCGTGCGTGCCCGGGCTGAGCCGCCGGTAGCTGTTGGCGTGCGGTGCCAGCAGCAGCATCGAATCCGCCATCGTCGCCATCATGCCGCCCACCGCGTGGCGTAGTTTCGCGCTCGGCGCGCCGTTCTCCTCCGCCAGGATGTTGCGGCCCTGCCGGTCCAGCACCGACATGTGCACATGCATGCCGCTGCCGGCCAGGTTGCCATAAGGCTTGGCCATGAACGTCGCGTCCCACCCGTGTTTGCGGGCAACGCCTTTGACGATCCGTTTCAGCAGGAACGCATGATCCGCCGCCGCCAGCGGATCGGACACGTGTTTTAAATTCACCTCATACTGCCCGGGCCCATTTTCCCGCACCGCCGTATCCGCCGGAACGTTCTGGCGCTCGCAGGCATCGAATATATCCGCCAGTACCGGTTCGAAACTATGCAGCTCGGCAATAGACAGCACCTGCGTCTGCCAGCCCTGCCAGCGGCCCTCGTTGGAAAACGGCGGCGACACCGGATCGCGCGGCGTGCGCCGCTTGTCGATAAAATAGAATTCCAGCTCCGTCGCCAGCACCGGCGTCAGTCCGGCCTCGCGGAAATACCCGACGACGCGGGCCAGCACCTGGCGCGGATCGGCATAGAACGGCGAGCCGTCCTGCTCCACCATGTTCAGCAGCAATTGCTGCGTCGGGCGCGTCAGCCAGGTGACGGGTACCAGCGTTCCCTCGACCGGCATGCAGATGCCGTCCGGGTCGCCGGTGCCGATGGCGAGGCCCGCCGCCACCACGTCGCAGCCCCACACATCCAGCGCATAGACCGACCGCGGCAGCGCGATGCCCTTGCGCAGCACGTCGGGAATGCGGTCGGCGGGCACCCATTTGCCGCGCGCGATACCGTTCACGTCGACCACGAACGCTTCCAGCACGGTGGCGCCGTGGGTCTTGCTGGCGGCCTCGTTGTCGCCCGCGATGTGCAGATTATCCATTGCCATTACGCCGCCATACCGGCGCTGCCACGGCGCGCCCGCCACGCCCGCGCCGCGTCGCCGAATGCCCGGAAAAGCTGAACGGAGAGCGGATTCTCGCGGAACCGCCACTCGGGATGCCATTGCACCGCGACCAGAAAGCCGCCGGCCTCGCCGCGATAGGCCTCCACCAGCCCGTCCGGCGCGCGCGCCTCCACGGCAAGCCCGGGGGCGAGCCGGTCGACGCCCTGGCCGTGCAGCGAATTCACCTCGGCCGTGGGGGCGCCAGCGAGCCGCTGCAGCAGCCCGCCGGGCGTCAGCGCCACCGGGTGCGACACACCGTACTGCTGTTCGAGCGGATCCTCGTCGCGTTCGCGGTGATCGGCGAGGCCGGGCACGTTGTGCACCTGCTGGTGCAATGTACCGCCGAGCGCCACGTTGATTTCCTGAAAGCCGCGGCACACGCCCAGCACCGGCATGCCGCGACGGATCGCGGCCCGCACCAGCGCCAGGCTGACATGGTCGCGCGCCGGGTCCGCGGGCGATTCCGGGTCGGCCAGCGTCGCGCCATAGTGGCCGGGGTCGACGTTGCTGGTGGCGCCGGTCAGGAACAACCCGTCCAGGTTGTCCAGTGCCGTCTCCACGTCGCGTGGATCGGTGAAGGCGGCATCCGGGCGGTCGATCAGTGCCGGCAGGATGAAGGCAATGGCGCCGGCACCGGCCGTGACGGCGTCGAGATACTTGTCCCCGACGCTGTGAACGGCGTGCCTGGGCTTGCGGTTGAGGTCGGCAACGACGCCGATCAGCGGTTTGGTGTCTGCATGCATGGCCCAGCTTTACATTTACGGCGGCGTGACCGCCACACTGCTTGCACAAGGTCAGGGCTGCGGCGAAAACTGGCGCCAAGGGGAGTCGATGTGATCGCGACCGTCAAGACAAGCTCCGGCGGCAAGAAGGAAATTGCCGACGTCGCGCTGCGGCTGGCGCCGGCGCGGCGGCGCAGCGGCGAAACCGTGCAGGAATTCGCGTTCCGGCGCCTGCGCCACGCCATCATGACCGGGCGCTTCCCCCCGGGCCTCGCGGTCACCATCCGCGGCCTCGCGGCGCTGCTCGGGGTATCCGCCATGCCGGTGCGGGAAGCGATGCGCCGCCTGGTCGCGGAGCGGGCACTGGACCTGCTGGATAATCGCCGCGTGCGCGTGCCTGAAATGACGCCGGCGCGCTTCGAGGCGCTGTTCTCCGCGCGCATCCTGCTGGAATGCGAGGCCGCGCGGCAGGCCTTGCCGCACATCACCAACGCCTCGCTGGCGGAACTGCGGCGGCTGGACGCGGCCGCCGACGAAGTGTTTGCCAAGGGTGATGTAGAGCGCACGATCGAGGCCAATTTCGCGTTCCATCGCCACCTCTACAGCCAGGCGCCGTCCGACGCCCTGACGCCGCTGATCGAGAGCATCTGGCTGCAGATCGGCCCGTTCATGCGCGCCGCCCTGAAAGGCGCTACCGTCTATAACCGCGCCGATCGCCACGCCGAGGCGCTGACCGCCATCGCCGACCGCGACCCCGCGGCCTTGGCACGCGCGATCGAGGCGGATGTGCGGGATGGCATCGGGCACCTGACTTTGGCTGTGCGGCAGGAGGCAGCGTAGGGAAGGGTTAAGGAAGGCCAGGGGCTCTGCCCCTGGACCCCGCTGGGGCCAGTAGGCCCCAGACCCCATTC
>JAATGE010000669.1 GCA_015654825.1 Rhodospirillales bacterium | reverse complement strand
CAGTGCGAATTTGGCAGCCTCTCGCCGCGAAGCCTAATGTAATGGGGTCTGGGGCCTAAGTCCCCAGCGGGGTCCAGGGGCAGAGCCCCTGGCCTTCTTCTTCTGGGGTGTAGATGTCACAACGCAAACTCTTCGGCACCGACGGCATCCGCGGCACCGCCAATACGCCCCCCATGACCCCTGAAATGGCCCTCCGCTTAGGCCAGGCCGCCGGCCTGTGGTTCGTGCGCGGCGACCACCGCCATCGCGTCATCATCGGCAAGGACACCAGGCTTTCCGGCTACATGATCGAGCCCGCCCTGGTTGCCGGCTTCACCTCCGCCGGCATTGACGTCCTGCTCGTCGGCCCGCTCCCCACCCCCGCCATTGCCATGCTGGCCCGCTCCATGCGCGCCGACCTCGGCGTCATGATTTCCGCCAGCCACAACCCGTTCGAGGATAACGGCATCAAGCTGTTCGGCCCCGACGGCTACAAGCTCTCCGACGAGACCGAGGCCGCGATCGAGGCCCTGATGGAAAGCGATTTGTCGTCGCGCCTGGCCGGCCCCGCCCATCTCGGCCGCGCCCGCCGCCTCGACGACGCCGCCGGCCGCTACATCGAGAACGCCAAAGCCAGTTTCCCCCGCGGCAAGACGCTCGACGGCGTGCGCGTGGTGATCGACTGCGCCCACGGCGCCGCCTACCGCGTCGCCCCCACGGTACTGCTCGAGCTCGGCGCCGAGGTCATTGCGCTAGGCGTGTCGCCTGACGGCACCAACATCAACCGCGACTGCGGCAGCATGCACCCGCGCCATCTGTCGGGCGAGGTGCTCGCGCACGGCGCCGACCTCGGCATGGCGCTCGACGGCGACGCGGATCGCGTCATTCTGTGCGACGAGCGCGGCCAATTGATCGACGGCGACCAGGTGCTGGCGCTGATTGCCGAAAGCTGGGCGGCCGACGGCCGCCTGCGCGGCGGCGGCATCGTTGCGACCGTCATGTCCAATCTGGGCCTGGAACGGTTGCTCGATGCCCGCGGCATCGCCATGCACCGCGCCCGCGTCGGCGATCGTTACGTCATGGAGCTGATGCGCGCCCTCGACATCAATGTCGGCGGCGAACAATCCGGCCACATGATCCTGTCCGATTTCGCCACCACCGGCGACGGCCTGGTCGCCGCCCTGCAGGTGCTCGCGACCCTGGTCACCGAGCGCCGTCCGGCCAGCGAAGTGTGCCGCCGCTTTTTCCCGCTCCCGCAACGCCTGCAGAACGTCCGCTACCAGGGCGCCTCGCCGCTGCTCCACCCGGACGTGCTGGCGGCGGTGAGCGATGCGGAGCTTCTGCTCGGCGCCTCCGGCCGCCTGCTGCTGCGTCCGAGCGGCACCGAACCGGTCATCCGGGTCATGGTCGAGGCCGAAGACGAAGCTTTGGTCGACCAGATTGTCGCCAGCCTCTGCGAGCGCATCACGCGCGCCGCTGCCCCCGAAACGGTCGTGTAGGCGTCGTGCATCTTCCCTACTGGATCGTCGACGCCTTCACCGACCGCATCTTCGCCGGCAACCCCGCGGCCGTTCTGCTACCGGAAGTACCGCTGTCCGTCGGCCTGATGCGCTACATCGCGGCCGAGAACAATCTGTCGGAAACCGCCTTCGCGGTGCGTGAGGCGGATCAATGGCATTTGCGCTGGTTCACCCCGACGGTCGAGGTCGATCTGTGCGGCCACGCGACGCTGGCCACCGCTTTCGTGCTGCGTCGCGAGGGCTTTACGCCACCGTTCCGGTTCCGCACCCGTTCCGGCCTGCTCAGCGCCGAGGACCAGGACGGCCTGATCGTGCTGGATTTTCCCGCCCGCGCGCACAAGGAAATCGCCGAACCCGCCGGCCTCATGGAAGCGTTGCGCGACGCGCCCACGCGCGTTCTGCAATCCGCCGACCTGATCGCGGTGCTACGCAGTCCTGAAGCCGTGCGCGACGTAAAGCCCGACATCGACCGGATCGCCCGGCTGCCCGGCGGCTCGCTGATCGTAACGGCCGCCGGCAGCCGCAACGCCGACATCACCAGCCGCTATTTCGCCCCCCGCTACGGCATCGCCGAGGACCCGGTCACCGGCGCGCTGCACACCCAGGTGGTGCCCTACTGGGCCCGCGTGCTGGGCAAGACGACACTCACCTGCCACCAGGCGAGCGCCCGCGGCGGCACGATGCAATGCGAACTGCGCGAAGGCCGCGTCCGCATGGCCGGTGCCGCGGTGATGTACGCCAGTGGTACGATCCATCTTCCGAACTGATTTCCTCGGCCGTTATCACTGACGTAAAAGGAAGGCCAGGGCTCTGCCCTGGACCCGCTGGGGCCAGTAGGCCCCAGACCCCATTT
>JAATGE010000376.1 GCA_015654825.1 Rhodospirillales bacterium | reverse complement strand
CTGCCGAATTGCGTGGAACTGGCTGATCGCCGACCCCCAACGTATCCAATCGATTGGAACCCGAGATTGGATAGCGGTCAATGTCTAGGACGGTTGGTATAAGGTCCCAGCAGGGTCCTAGGGGCAGGGCCCCTAGCCTTCTTTGACTTAGGGCGCGCCCAACGCAGCCCGCATACGCTCACGCAGCAGGAACTTTTGCGGCTTGCCCAGGGGCGTTCGCGGCAACGACTCCAGCAGCAGCAGGTGTCGCGGCACCTTGTAGTTGGCTAACCGTTCGCGGGACCAGGCGGTCAGGTCCTCCAGCGTCAGGTGTTGTCCCGGCTTCAACACAACCACTGCCCCGCAGACCTCACCCTGTCGTGCATCTGGCACTGCAACGATCGCGATTTCGGCGATGGCCGGATGGGCCATCAGGGTGTTCTCGATTTCGGCGGGATAGGCGTTGAATCCACCGACGATGACGACGTCCTTGATGCGGTCGAGGATTCGCAAATTGCCTTGCGCATCGATTTGCCCAACATCCCCTGTATGCAACCATCCTTCGCCGTCTATGGCTTCCGCGGTTGCCGCCGGATCCTCGAAGTAGCCCTGCATGACGTTGGGTCCGCGTACCAGTATTTCGCCGCTATCGGCGCCACTGGTTGCGGCGATGTGGATTTCCACGCCTTCGAGCGGCGGGCCTACAGTGCGGGCAATCGTGTCGAAGTCCGCGCCCGGCATATTGGCACTTACCAGAGCGGTCGATTCGGTAAGGCCAAAGCTTGTCAGGACCAGCGAGAACCCCATTTCCTCGCGCAGGCGCCGGATAAGGTCGACCGGGACGTTGCTGGAGCCGGTGTGTGCGACACGCAAGCTGCCCAGGTTGAATTCGTGGCGGCGCGGGTGGTCAAGGATTGAGAAGAATAAGGTCGGCGATCCCATCAGCACGGTAATCCGCTCCCGTGCGATCAGTTCCATCGCGGCCACGGGGTCGAACACCGCCATTGGCCAGGTGGCCATGCCGGCCATCAGACCAGTTACGAAGCCGCTACGGTAGCCAAATGAATGGAAGAATGGATTGGCTACGAGCTGGCGATCGCCGGGCTGCAAATCATTGGCGCGGATCCATTTGTCCACCATCCACAGGCACTGGCGTTGCGTATGCATGGCCCCTTTGGGAGTGCCGGTTGTGCCGCTGGTGAATAGAATATCGCCGGTGTCTGAAGCACATACCGTGGCGATCCGCACATCCAGGTCCGCGTCGGGGACCGTTACTGCGAGGAAATCGCGCCACGTTATGCTGACTTCATCGGCCGCATTGTCGAGCATGATTATCGTGAAAATTGAAGGCAATCCGGGCAGGGTGTGGCCGCCGGATTGATCGCCCGCCTCGCGTGCCAGCATGGCAACGTAGTTGGTGCCGAGGAAAACACCCACCGTAAGTAGCAGGCGCGGCCTTGTCTTGGCGAGTATGTAGGCCGCCTCCGCCGCCTTGAAGCGGGTATTCAGCGGCACCAGAACGCCGCCGATCATTTGCAGTGCAACGGCGGCAACAATCCATGCTGCGCTGTTGGGTGCCCAGATCGCGACCCGGTCGCCACGCGCAATGCCTGCCGCCATGAAAGCACGCGCGGCCCCGCGCGCTGCGGTTTCGAATTCGCCGAAGGTTAGGCGAGTGCCGTCGGCATCCGCCACTGCGAGCGCGTCGTCGTAGGATGCAGCGGCGGCAGCAACCAGGCCGGCCATGGTATGCTGCGCCGCGGGTTCCGGCCGTTCACCCATTCTAATGGCTCCATCGGATTCGATGCCGCATAGCGTACCGGGCGGGCACGCGGCTGCGCGGTTTCAGCGCCATCGCCCTGGCGATGCTGGCATGCCGAGACTGCCGTGGCGGGGGGCCGGCGATATTCTATGCATAAAGTGCATGCGGGTGGGAAATGGCGGAGTCCTCTGTTTTTCTTGAAACGCCGAAGCCCGGCGTGCGGCTGATCCGGCTGTCGCGACCGGCGCGGCGCAATGCTTTTACACGCGACATGGTGGACGCATTTCATGTTGCGCTCGATGATGTGCAGACGGACGCCGATTGCCGTGTTGTTATCATCACTGGCGATGGCGCGGGCTTTTGTTCCGGGCAGGATATGCAAGCTGCCAATGATCGTAACGTGGCCGGCGGCGCCCGTATCGTTGAGCGGATGTTCTGGCAGGAACGCTTTGCAACGATGGCCGGCCGCATGCGCG
>JAATGE010000481.1 GCA_015654825.1 Rhodospirillales bacterium | reverse complement strand
GGCGGCGGCGAGCGCCGGCGGATCGTTCAGCCCTTCCAGGTGCAGGCCGATCGCGGTCACGCGCGGGTCGCCGAGCACCGCATGGATTGCCGTGGCATGATCGACAGAGGTGCTGTTGCCGAGCGTGATCAGGTAGCCGATCGGCAGCCCGCGTTTTTGCATCGTGAGGTTCAGGCCGATGTTGCCGGACTGCGTAATGATGGCGACACCGCGCGGCGTTGGAATGCCGCCATGCTGGTCCGGCCAGACCAGCACCTGATCGAAGTAATTGATAAAGCCGTAGCAATTCGGGCCAAAAAACGGCATGCCGTTGGCGGCCTCGATCAGGCGCGCCTGGAGTTCGCGGCCCTCATCGCCAGCTTCGGCGAAGCCGGAAGCAAATGCCACGGCGCCGCCCGTGCCGGCAGCGCTGAGTTCGGCCATTACGTCGATGCTGGCGTGCCGGTTGACGCCGATAAAAGCCGCATCGGGCGGCGCCGGCAGATCGGCGATCGTGCGATAGGCGCGGCGGCCGGCGACTTCCGTCGCGCGCGGATGCACGGGCCATATTTGGCCGTCAAAGCCGATTTTCTCGCATTGGCGCACCAGTTCCGCCGCGGCATCGCCGCCGACCGCGGCAATCGTTGCTGGCCTGAGCAGCCGGGCCAGGTGCGCCGCAGGGCCCGGGCGGGGTAGCGGCGCGGTCATGCGCCGAGCGGCCGCAGCAACTCGCGTGAAATGATATGGCGCTGGATCTCGCTGGTACCGTCCCAGATCCGTTCCACGCGCGCATCGCGCCACAGCCGCTCCAGCGGCAGGTCCTCCATCAGGCCCATGCCGCCATGCACCTGCAGCGCCTGGTCCGCGACCCGCGCGAGCATTTCGGAAGCGAAAAGCTTGGCCTGGGAGATTTCGCGGTTCGCCGGCAGACCCTGGTCCAGGCGCCAGGCAGCGGCGAGTGTCAGAAAATCGGCGGCATCGATTTCAGTAATCATGTCGGCGAGCTTGAAGGAGATGCCCTGAAATTTGCCGATCAGCTGGCCGAACTGCTTACGTTGCGCGGCATAGTGCAAGGCGAGATCGAAGGCGCGGCGGGCGCGGCCGACGCACAGGGCAGCGACCGAAAGCCGCGTCGCATGCAGCCAGGTATTGGCGACCGCAAAACCTTCGCCCTCGACGCCGAGAATCTGCGTGTCCGGCAGGCGGCAATCCTCGAACGCGAGAATGCAATTCTGGTAGCCGCGGTGCGAGACGGAGCGGTAGCCCGGGCTGATGGAGAAACCCGGGGTGCCACGATCGACCAGAAACGCGGTGATACGGCCCGGACCGGTCGTCGCGAAGACGATCAGGAAATCGGCGATATCGGCGTGGCTGATGAAATGTTTCGTGCCATTCAGCACCCAATCGCCGCCGACGCGCCTTGCGGCACATTTCATGCCGCGCACGTCCGATCCCGCATCGGGCTCGGTCATTGCCAGCGCGTCCATTTTCTCCCCGCGCACCGCGGGGTACAGGTAACGCGCGCGCTGATCGTCGTTGGCGGCGCACAGAATGTTGGAAGGGCGGCCCCACCAGACGCCGAGCCCCATGCTGGCGCGGCCGAGTTCGCGTTCCAGCAGCGTAAAGGTCAGGTGGTCCAGGCCGCCGCCGCCATGCTCGGCGGGGATATTCGGCGCGTAAAATCCAAGCGCCAGCACCTTGAGGCGAATTTCGTGGCCCAGTTCGCGCGGCACGACACCGGTGCGTTCGATTTCGGCTTCCAGAGGATAGAACTCGGTCTCGACAAAATTGCGGACCGTGTCCACCACCATCTGCTGTTCGTGTGTCAGGCCGAAATCCACGTGCCGATCCCCGGTTCAGGCTTGGTGCGCGTGCGAGGCCCAGTGGCGGCTTTCGGCCGGCACCGGCGGCGGCAGCGCGGCCTGGGCACCGGCCACGGACGCAATTCTCGCCGCGGCCGCCGGCAGAAACGGGCAGGCGCGCACCACGCGCTTGTCCACATGCAGCGCCATCAATTCGATGACCGCCAGCGTCTCGCCGTCACGCTCGCGCACCATGGTATGGTGCAGGCGCAACCGCTTTTCGTCGTGGGCCAGGATGCGCGTGCCGATGCGCAGTTCCTCGCCTTCATGCGCCTCGATCAGATAGCGTATGTGGGCCTCGACCGTGTAGAGCGAGACGCTGTCACGGCGGCGCGCGGCATCGTCGAGGCCGATATGATCGTACAGCGCATCGGTGGCGTCGCCGAACACCAGGACGTAATAGGCTTCGTTCATATGGCCGTTATAGTCGACCCATTCGGGCCGCACGACGGCGCGGTGCAGCCACAGCGGCGCGGCCTGGTCCAGCGATGTGGCCAGTTCAGGCATCGGGGGCCATGCCGTGGCGCGCCTTCACGGCGGCCAGGGTTTCCATGACGCTGATCAGGGCATCGTCGCGATACCGTTCCAATTCCGCGACGCTGCGTCCGCCGGCCTGCGCCATGGTGCCGGCGACCATGCGGTCGATCAGCTCGTCGGTCAGTTCCGGTGCTTCAAGCTTGGTCCAAGGCAGTTTCAGGGCCGGGCCGAACTGTTCCAGCATGTGGCGCATGCCGGCATCACCCCCGGCCATGTGGAAAATCAGGCAGGTGCCCATGAACGACCAGCGCAGGCCGGGGCCGAAACGGATGGCATCGTCCAGCTCGTCCGTAGTGGCGACGCCTTCCGCGACCATATGCAGGATTTCGCGCCACAGCGCTTCCTGCAGGCGGTCGCTGATATAGCCCGGGATTTCGGTGCGTACGCGCAGCGGACGCATGCCGATGCGGCGATAGAAGGCGGTGGCTTCATCCAGCGCGGCGGCATCGGTCGCGGCGCCGCCGAGAACTTCGACGAGCGGCAGCAGATAAACCGGGTTGAACGGATGGCCGACAAGCACGCGGCCCGGATGGCGGCAATCGGCCTGAAAGCGCGTCGGCAGCAGGCCGGAGGAGCTGGAGGCGATCACCACATTGGGACGTGCGGCCGCATCGACGCGCGCCAGCAGGCTGCGTTTCAGATCTTCGACTTCCGGGGCACTTTCCTGAATGAAGTCCGCGTCGCGGACGGCGTCCTCCAGATCGGCAACGAATTGCAGGCGCGCCGGGTCGGCGCCCTCGGCCAGGCCCTGGCGCGTCAGTGCGGGCCAGGCGTTCAGGATTTTGGCGCGAAGGTTTTGCTCGGCGTTCGGGGCGGGATCCCAGGCGAGCACGTCGAAGCCGTGGGCGAGGCAGCGTGCGGCCCAGCCGGCGCCAATGACGCCAGTGCCGATAAGGGCGATCCTCATGGCCCCCAGACCCCAACCTTATTAAGTGGGGTCTGGGGACTAGTCC
>JAATGE010000321.1 GCA_015654825.1 Rhodospirillales bacterium | reverse complement strand
TCCCGAAACAAACAAGACAGTTGCTGGACCCCCGACGGCGTGCCGCCGCCGTCGTACGCGCTGCGCGGCGGGAGTCTTCTGTACGGTGTAGCGAGTCGTTGGATTTAACGGCGCGCTCGAAGCCGATGCCGGACTCGGAACAGATTAATGGGGTCTGGGGCCTACTGGCCCCAGCGGGTCCAGGGCAGAGCCCTGGCCTTCCAACTGTTCCAAAGTCCGGGCAATCACTTTGCGTTCGTCATATACGGCCACCGCTCGCGCGCGGCCTGCGGCGCCCATGTGGGCGCGGGCTTGGGGATTGGTTGCCAGGCGCCGCAGCGCGTCAGCCAGGGGGGCGACCTCGGCGGGCGGTACCAGCAGGCCGGTTTCTTCCGGGACAACCTGTTCGCGGGGGCCGCGGATGTTGGTGGCGACGACGGGCAGGGCGCACAGCATGGCCTCGATAACGCTCATCGGCAGGCCTTCGAAATGGCTGGGCAGCACGAAGATGTCGCTTGCCGTGAGCACGGCGGCGACGTCGGTGCGGTAGCCGAGGCGGCGCAGGCGGGGGCCGAGGCCGGCGTTGGCGAAGTAGGGCTCCATGTTCTCGCCGTGGTCGGAGGGGAGGCGTTCGCCGACGACCCAGAGTTCGGCGGGTACGTCGCGCATGGCGGCGAGCAGTTCGGGGTAGCCTTTGTGCCGCACGAGACGGCTGACGGCGGTGACGACCACGGTTTCCTCGGGCACGCCCAGGGCGGCGCGCACGGCGGCGCGGGAGGCCTGGTCGGGGCGGAAGGTCGCGGGGTCGCGGCCGTTGCCGATCGGGACCGGGTGGCGGGCGATGTGGAGGCGGCGCGCGTCGGCGGCTTCCTCGGTGGAGACGGTCAGGAAGATGTCGGTGACGCGGCCGGCGAGCCATTCCATGACCAGGCTGGCGGCGCGGCGGGGCCAGGGCGCCGGCTGATTGAACAGGAAGCCATGGCATGTGTAGGCGATGCGCGGCACGCCGGCGGCGCGCGCGGCGAGGCGCGCGAGAAAGCCGCTGATCGGCATGTGGGCGTGCACGAGGTCGGGCTTTTCGTCGCGGAACAGACGGTAGAGCGCCAGGAACGCGCGGGCCTGGGCGAGGGGGGAGGCGCGGCGGGCGAGCGGCGGTGTGACGATGCGAAAACCCTCGGCGCGGATTTCGGCGAGCAGGGGGCCTTCGGCGCAGACGCCGATGACTTCGTGGCCGCGCGCGCGGGCGGCGCGCATGAGCGGCAGCAGGAAGTGCCGCAACGAAAAATCGACGTTGGTGAGCTCGATGATTTTCAAGGAAATGGATCCATGGCGGCAACGGTAGCCGCGATATCGCCGATCGATCGAAACAGCAGCAATGGCTCGTCGCGCACACTGATAAATCCACGGCGGCGCCAGAACGCGGCGGCTTTATCGTCGAGCGTGTGGATCATCAGCGCGCGCCCGCCTACGAGCGCCGCCCCGGCGACGGCCCTTGTCAGGGCATGGCGCAGTAGCATGCTGCCGATGCCCTGGCCGGCATAGGCCAGGTCGGTGGCCAACTGGCCCAGCAGCAGGCAGGGGATCGGGTTGGGCGGCTGGCCAGTACGGACCGGGCGCGGCAGATGGGAGGGGTCCACCGAGACCGGCGCCAGGCCGTAATAGCCGACCACCCGCTGGGCATCATGCACCACCACGACGGCGGTGAAACCGTGGCGCTGATTTGCCTGCGCGCGCTGCCGCAGCCAGTTGGTCAGCGCCGGCTTGCCGCAGTCGAACTGGGTGACATCGTGGTCGGCGCGCAGGGTTTCCGGCGCCGAGAGGGGCGGCACGCCGCCCTCAGCCTTGCGGCGGCTTTTCCCAGGGAAGGCGGCGGTTCAACACTTCCAGCAGCTCCGGGACCGGCTGTGCCGGCGCGTCGAGGATAGCCAGGAACTCCGCGAACGCCTCGGCGCTGAGGCGGGGCAGGGTGTGTTCCATCAGGATTTCCTCCGCGGCGCGCAACGCTGCGTCGCGCACGAAATCGGTGCGCGAGCGGCCGCGCAGGCTGGCGGCGCGATCGATCACGGCGATGTCGGCTTCCGGCAGGCGCATGGAGAGCGGCATCTGGCGGCGCTTGCTTGGCATGGGGTGGGCGTCCGGAGGGTGGTGTAGTGCAAGATACACTACATCGTGCGCCGGGTCGATGGTCGCATGCGGGGCCGGCGTCTGGAGCTACTTCGCCACCATGACGTCGGAGGCCTTGATCACGGCGATGGCGGCGTCGCCGGTCTGCAGGTTCAGATCGTCGATCGCCTCGTTGGTGATGGAGGCATGGACCGTGATGCCGTGGCCGATATCGATATGGACGTGGCCGGTGGTCTGGCCTTTTTTGACCAGGGTCACGGTTCCCGGGATCTGGTTGCGGGCGCTGAGTTTCATGGGTGTGGTCTCCTGGCTGGTGGTGCGGTTGGGTGGCCGGTGGTGGGCGCACGGGCGGGCCGCCCTGCGACCTGCGCTGGTCTCTACCGTCGAATTCGATCCGAGGCTAACATTCACGGCTGAGCCTGATCTTCGGCTGGTAATCCGTTTCGGCTGTGTGGTGCGGGTGGGACCGGGAAGCAGCCGGTGCCAGGAAAGCTGGATCGGCCGGCTACGGATAGCTCGATTTAGGAATGATTGCGTGTTTTGTTCCCGGGCCAACACGGGTGACGGTGAGCGCAGTGGCCGAAGACCAGACCAACGAAAGTGCGAGCAACGGGTACGTTTCGTGAATCGCGTGGAGTTTGTTGCGGAACTTGCCGTCATTGCTGTCGCGGCGCTGTTCGACTTGCGCGCGCCGCCGCTCATCGCGGCGATCGGATGAACCTGGATCGCGGTTTCCCGGCTTTGCTGCGATAATATGGGTGCTTTAGC
>JAATGE010000228.1 GCA_015654825.1 Rhodospirillales bacterium | reverse complement strand
GTTCGCCAGCATGCCGCCAAGGATCACCTTGCTCATCCCGCGTTTGCGCAGTTGCAGGGTAAGGTCATTGGTCTGCGGGCCCCAGACCTTGTGTGGACTGACAACGATTGTCTTTCCGTCTTCGATGTAAGGCTTGAAGCGATCCAGCCAATCCGCGCCCGAGTTCGCGAACCCAGTCAAGTTCAGCGGTCCAGTACGGGCAAACGAGTGTGTCCTGAACTCGTCTGTTTCGAGCGGCCCATTAAAATTCCAGCCGCTATCCGTCGGATAGAAATAATGCGGCGATATGAACACCTCGTATCCGTTCGCCTTCGCCGCCCTGAAGATGCGCTCCATGTTCTCGACGGTGCGGTTCTCGGTGACACTCGCGCCGACAGCTGCCCAGTTCGCTCCCTTTTCGCTCAGCACGTCGTTTTGCGGGTCGATAAAAACCACTGCCGTATCGGCCACCCGGACTTCCATCGCTTGCTGCTCCTGATTGGAGTGGAACCTATGCGGGACCGAAATGCGCATCGGGGCCGCCGCCAATCGCTACTTCAGCAGCGCGGGATGGGTAGGCGCTACCCATGGCCTGGCTGCACCACTGGCCTCGATGCAGACGACATCACCAAGCGTGCATAGGCAGCCGGGCTGGGCAGCAGCACAAAACCCGGCAAACCCAGTCAGGCAGGGCTCTTGGCGGAAAACAGCTGGCACCATCCCTTGGGGCTAATCTCGCCCTGCACGAATTTGCACGCGTTCGGCGGTTGGAAGTTGTTGCAGATTTCGCAGCGATCGCTGCCGCTTGGGGTCGCTTGATACTTCGCGACCGCCTGGCTGATCTTTGCCTGCGCCGCCGCCGGCCGCACCACCGTCGCGGCTGTCGCCGCACCGAGCGCCAACGCCGTCCCGGTCAGCGCCGCGCGGCGCGATATAGGCTGGCGATCGTTTCCGCGTTCCGTCATGCCCGGCTCCCTACATCGTGACGACGTTAAGCGATCGGCGAAGCAGCCTGCGTCACCTTCACCGTTTCGGATAGGCGGTGAACACGAAATCCTTTGACGTTACCAGCGTGTGGCACGCGAACCCGCACTTGGCATCGTGCGCCTGCGGCGGCTTGTCGGTCAGGTTGCCGGGCCTGAACATATCGGTCGCGGCATCATACTCGAACACCGCATATCCCCAGCCGCCGCTGTCCGCGAACCGCTTGCTGTCCTTCGCCATGAAGTCGACGTCATCGAGCGCGCCCGGCACGGTCGGGTCACCCGGCTGCGCCGCGTTCTTGACCGCCTTCCAATGGATCTTCGCCATCTTGGCGCCGTCCGGGAATGGCTGGCCATTGCCCGGGACGCCCGCCTTGAAAGCCTCGATCATAGCCGGATTGCCGAGGATCGTTTCGATCAAACCGCCATTCTGGCTGACCGCGATCGTCTGCCACTCGTCGTAGCCCCTGAACTCGGAGAACGCGAGGCCACCCGGCACCTGCAACGTGTATCTATCCTGCGCCGCAACGGCGACGCCCCCGACCGCGGCAAGCAGCGTCACGACGGCGACGGCGGTAGAAATACTTGTGCGCTTCATCTTCATCCCCTCCATTCGGAGCCGGCCACTGATGTGATTGCGCTTGGAGCAGGAAGCCCTACCTCGCCAAGTCGATACAAACTACCCGACATTCCCCGGATGGCAACCCATCCGGCGAGTTGATTTGCGAGATGTCCGTGCAGTTCCCAATCTACAATGACATCACCCCGATCGCCTCCGGGTTCCCCGGAACAGACATAATCGGGGAATAGGGCCTCAAGCTTACGTCGGCGAACAAGGAACAATTAACAAAAGTGTTTGCTTCTTTTTTCAAAAAGAAGTACTTTTCGTGTTCTTATTTGAAAAAAAGAACCAAAAAACTTTTGTTAATTGGCTTTCGTTTCGCATCGAAGCGTCCGGCTCGAATGCCATGCCAAGAAAATTCCAAATGCGATTCCCCCCTGGACCCGCTGGGGCCTACTGGCCCCAGCGGTCCAGGGCAGAGCCCTGGCCGTCTTCCTCAACCCCAAACCGACCAAACTCCAAAGCGAGCCGCTCGTAGATCGGGCGCTTGAATTCGACCGCCAGCGACGGCGCCTCCGCCAGCCGCACCCACCGCCATTCGGAAAATTCGACGTCGGCATGAGCGGCGAGGTCGATTTCCGCATCCTCGCCCAGGAAGCGCAACGCGAACCAGCGCTGCCGCTGGCCTCGGTAACGGCCGCCAAACGCCCGCCCCACCAGGTGCGGCGGCAGATCGTAGCTGAGCCAGTCCGGGCATTCCGCCAGGATCGCGGCGTTCGCGGTGCCGATCTCCTCGGCCAGTTCGCGCCACAGTGCATCCGTCGGCGTTTCGCCTGCATCGATGCCGCCCTGCGGGAATTGCCAGACGTGCCCAAGCTCCGCCGGCAGGTCGGCGCGGCGTCCGACGAAACATTTTCCCGCGCGATTGAACAGCACGGCACCGACATTCAAGCGGTAGGGCAGGGGTTCGGTCACCGCGCGGCACCGCCGGCAGCGCCGCTCATTGCGGTGTAGGCGGCATGGCCGTAACCGGGGAGAGCGTAATGCCGCGCGCGGCCAGCCCCCGGGCCCAGACCGCGATGCGCTCCAGCAGCACCGGCTTCGGCGGCCCGGCAAGCCCGATCGCCGCGCCATGCACGGCGGCCAGGTGCTCCAGCACGGCGAGCCGCGCGTCGATCGTGTCGGCGGTCACGGGTTCGTCCGGATTGGGCGGCGGGTCGACCACCAGGCTGACCACCCGCACCATTGCCGGGTTCGCCTTGTCCAGCGCCGGCGCACCCGTGCGCGGATCGAGATAGAGCAGGCCGCGGCGGTTGATTTCGCTCAGCACCTGGTCGAACGCCGTCGCCGTCTGTGCATAGCGCTCGCCCATCATGCCGTCCGAGCCGCCGGTTGCGCCGACGCAGCCGGTCAGGCGGGACAGCGCCCATTCCAGGTTCTGGCGATTCTGTTCCGGTTCGGCGCCGGTCAGCAGCGAGTGCGAGCCTTCCTCGGTCAGCGGAAACGACGCCGGCTCCATCGGAATGCTGACCAGGCATTCATGCCCGGTCTGGCGTGCGCGCGCGGCGAACTGCTCATCGAGCGCCTCGGGCATGTAGGCGGAAAAAGCCACATCCACCGCGGCCGGCAGGTCGGCGAGCAGGTGCAGCGTGGCGTCCTGGTCGAGCCCGGCGCCGGAAACCACCATGGCAACGCGCGGGTGCTTGTCGGTCGGATCGAAATTGGCGGCATAGAGCGAGTAGGGCGCGCGGCCGGCCGCGGCGATGGGCAGGAAGCGGCCGGGAAAATCGGGCGCCGGCTCCTGCAGCGCGGCATCGGGCGGCGGAATGACCGCGACCGATTTTACCGCCGGCTGTGGGGTTGCAGGCGCCGCGCCGGCCG
>JAATGE010000552.1 GCA_015654825.1 Rhodospirillales bacterium | reverse complement strand
CATTCATGAGGAACTGCGGGGGGAACGGCGAAGCCTGAAATCCGTGTTTGGTATGGGCTTAGCCGGGGAGACGATGAAAAGCCGCGCAGCGCTAATGGGGGTCTGGGGCCTACTGGCCCCGTCGTGCGTAGCACGCCTTCGGCGTGAAGGGTCCAGGGCAGAGCCCTGGCCTTATCTTTACTTTCCCCGATCAAGCCAGTTCCACACCGGCGTCCCTGAGCCTGGTCCGCTCCTGCTCGGTCCAGGCCGGGCCGTGGACCTTGAGTTTTTCGTCGAGCTTGAGATCCGCGAACTCGACAACGAACGCCAGGACATCGGCGGGATTCTCAAAATACATCTTCGGCCCTGGCTGGTCGCCATCAGTCGGAAACGACTGCGCGATCCAGTCGCCCGGCGCGCCTTGCTCGCCGCGTGGGGCGAGCTTGACCAGCAGGCCCGGCGCCATGGGAACCGGGTACGTTTCGCCGTCCTCAAGCACCTCGAACCTCATGGCGCTGCCGTTGGCGGCGGATGGATCACCGGCAATCCCCGTGATGGCGCCAAAACGAGACCAATGAAGAAAGTCGGCGCTGTCTTTTATGCCTACGCGATCGCCGACCTGAAGCGCCGTCACGCGCATGTTTGAATCTCCCGCTGTGTCCGCCGCTATGCTTAGCACGCATGCCCCCCTGCACAAATAGAGTGCACGCAAAAACCCGATCGGCCTTATACGCGCCGGCCCGGCCCCCATATGGGACGCCGCTGACGCAATCCGCACGTGCCGCGAGCCCCGCCTGAAACTCCAGGGCACAGCAACGACGTAACGCGTCCTTTGTGGTCGAGCCGGCCAGCCAAGTGGGCCGGTGCTGTAAAGGATAAGGTTATGGCTGGTGCCATCAGGGCGGCCGCGGCAAGTCATCGCGATACCGCATTAGGCTGAGTTCGCGCGGCGGCCAGAACCGCCGCGGCAACACACGTCTTTTCGGTTCCAACCGCCGCACCAAGCGGCTTTGGGGTGCCAGGCACGATGTGCCTGCGCCACGCGAGGCTTTTTCCAATGACTGTTTTCTTCCCGCAACATACTGCTTCTTCGTTCGACCGCGCGCCGAAATTGCCGTGCGTCGACGATCTGGTCGCGTCGTTCCGCCCCACCGAGCCGCTGATCTGCCTGCGTCCCGCGACGCTCGTGGCCGCCGCCGAGGATTTCGTCGCGGCGTTCCCCGGCCAGACGATGTACGCGGTCAAATGCAACCCGGACCCCATCGTGCTGCGCGCGCTGTGGGACGGCGGGGTGCGCCATTTCGATTGCGCCTCGATCGCCGAGGTCGAGCTGATCCGCGGCATGTTCCCCAATGCCGGCATTTACTTCATGCACCCGATCAAGGCGCGGCCGGCGATCGCCGACGCCTACCGGCTGCACGACGTACGCTGCTTCGTGTTCGACTCCGCCGTGGAACTGGAAAAAATTCTCGGCGAGACCGGGGACGCCGGCGATCTGGATCTGGTGGTGCGGCTGGCGCTGCCGCCGCTCGGCGCGGTCAGCGACCTGTCGGCGAAATTCGGCGCGCCGCACGATGAAGCGGTGGCGTTGCTGCGCGCCGCGCGCCCGCATGCGCTGCGGCTTGGAGTTTCGTTCCATGTCGGCTCGCAATGCCTCGATCCGCTGGCCTGGCGGCGCGCCATCGCGCTGGCCGGGGCCGCGATCGCCGAGGCCGGGGTCGCGGTGGATGTGCTCGATATCGGCGGCGGATTCCCGGTGCCCTACCCGGGCATGGAGCCGCCGCCGCTTGGCGCCTTCATGGCGGAAATCGACGCCGGCGTCGAAGCGCTGAACCTGCCGATGCGGCCGCATCTGTGGGCGGAGCCGGGGCGCGCGCTGGTCGCGGCGGGCGTATCGGTGGTGGTGCAGGTGCAGGGACGCCGCGGCAACGCGCTCTACATCAACGATGGCGTGTTCGGCAGCCTTTCCGACGCGGGCCCGCCGGGGTTCCGCTATCCGGTGCGGCTGATGCGGCCGACAGAGGCCTCGTTGCAGAATTTCGCATGCTGGGGCCCTACTTGCGACAGCAACGATTTCATGCGCGGCCCGTTCGTGCTGCCGGGCGACGCGCATGACGGCGACTGGGTCGAAATCGGCCAGCTCGGAGCTTACAGCACCGCGCTGCGCACGCGGTTCAATGGTTTCGATCGAGCACGGGTCGTCGAAGTCCGCGACGGAAAAATCGCCGGCACGGAGTGAGTTCGGGTCCGATTGCATCAGGGCTCTTCGATCAGAACAGGGGAAAGGCCAGGGCTCTGCCCTGGACCCGCTGGGGCCGGTAGGCCCCAGACCCCATTTCATTTGTTCCGAGTCTGGCATCGGCTGCGAGCGCGCCGCTAAATCCAACGTCTCGCCAGACCGTACAGAAAGACTCCCGCCGCGCCGCGCGTACCGACAGCGGCGGCACGCCGTCTTGGGTCCACCGGCGGCACGCCGTCTTGGGTCCAGGGGGCATCGCCCCCGGTCGGCGAAGCCCTCAACCTCGAGGTCCAAATCTACCAGCATGACCGACGCGGGCACGCCATCCAATTTTCTGGCCCGACTCGATTTCTACTGGCATGCTCACTGAAAATCGGCATGTTAACCGAAAAATAGAGGGGTCCGGGTGTCGTGGCCGTCTGCCGGCAGCGGCACCTTGGGTGGGGGAGTACGATGGCTGCCAAGGTCGGCCGCTGCGGCAACGAGCTGTTCTGCTCGATCGCCAGCGCAGGCGAGGATGTTCCGGTGCGCGACGGGGAGGCTTTCGTCTGCCCCAAATGCGGAAAGGCCCTGTTCGACGCACCGCCAGCGCAGGGTGGAACAGCACACCGCTCCGCGCTGATTGCCGTGGCTGTCGTCACGCTCGCGGCCGGCGGCTTCATCATCGGCCGCGGCCTCGTCGTGGGCGCGCCACCGCCGGCGCCGGCCGCGCCACCTGTCGCGGAACGGCAACCTCCGCGGACCCTCGCGCCCCTGCCGGTTGCGCCGCCTGTCGTTGCACCCGCAGCCGTTGCAGTCCCAGCCGTTGCGCCCGCCGTCGT
>JAATGE010000512.1 GCA_015654825.1 Rhodospirillales bacterium | reverse complement strand
TGGTGCCATGATAGGTCATTGGGCCGGGGTTAGGCGCCACGACCCGGCCGATGCCGGAGGCGATTTGCGCCACGGTGCCGTAGCTCGGCGGCGGCTCAGAGAGGAAGGCCACGCCATGGTCTCCTGCGGGTAGGGTGAAAGCCCTAGCCAATGCCGGACAGCCTGGCAAACGCATGGATGCCCAGCCGCCCTGCCCTAGCCAGACGCACCACCGTACCCCACACTGGCGCGACTGAAAAAGCCATAAGGGAACGTGGATGAAGGCGGTTGTGTGCAAGGAATTCGGCCCGATCGAAAACCTGACGGTCGAGGACCTGCCGGACCCCACGCCAGGCGCCGGCGAGGTGCTGATTACGGTGCATGCGGCCGGTGTGAATTTCCCCGACGGCCTGATGGTGCGCGGCGAATACCAGATGAAGCCGCCCCGCCCGTTCACCCCCGGCAACGAGGTGGCCGGCGTGGTCACCGCCCTGGGCGACGGCGTCACCAGCCTTTCCGTCGGCCAGCGCGTCGTTTCGCTTTGCGGCCTGGGCGGGTTCGCCGAAAAAGTCGTGGCGCCGGCCGACCGCGCGCTGCCGATCCCCGACGGCATGGATTTCAACACCGCCGGCGGCCTGATGCTGGTCTACGGCACCTCGCTGCACGCCCTGCAGAACAAGGCGAAACTGAAATCCGGCGAAACCCTGCTCGTCCTAGGTGCCGCCGGCGGCGTCGGCCTCGCCGCCGTGGAACTCGGCCACGCCATGGGCGCCCGCGTGATCGCCGCCGCCTCCACCGACGAAAAGCTCGCTTTGGCAAAAGCCCACGGCGCCGAACTCGGCATCAATTACACCACCGCCGACCTCAAATCCGAACTGAAACGCCTGGTCCCCCTGGGCGTGGACGTCGTCTACGACCCGGTCGGCGGCGCCCTCACCGAACCCGCCGTCCGCGGCCTGGGCTGGGGCGGCCGCCTGCTGGTAATCGGTTTCGCCAACGGCGAAATCCCCAAACTCCCGCTTAACCTTCTGCTGCTGAAGGAAGGCGAAGCCATCGGCGTATTCTGGGGCGCCTGGACCCAACGCGACCCCGCCGGCCACGCCGCCAACGTCGCCCGCCTGATGCAACTCTATACCGACGGCAAAATCCGGCCGCATATCGGCGGCGCGTTTCCGCTGAACCAGGCCAAAGAGGCGATCGAGGCCGTTATGAATCGCAAGGCGCTTGGGAAGATCGTTATTACCGCGAATTAAGAAGGCCAGGGGCTCTGCCCCCTGGACCCCCGCTGGGGCCTGAGGCCCCAGACCCCCATCAATAAGGAGGCAACACATGAACTTCGACTACACGCCGAAGATGCAGGAGTACCGCGAAAAGGTCTCTGCGTTTATGGATAAGCACATTTATCCTAACGAGCAGCGGTTCCACGACGAGGTCTCCACCGGCGATCGCTGGGAGCCCACCAAAATCGTCGAGGAACTGAAACCCCTTGCCCGCGCCGAGAAACTCTGGAACCTGTTTCTGCCGGACAGCCCGCACGGCGCCGGCCTTACCAACCTCGAATACGCGCCACTCGCCGAAATCATGGGCCGCGTCGAATGGGCTTCGGAAATCTTCAACTGTTCCGCCCCCGATACCGGCAACATGGAAACCATCGAACGCTACGGCACCGACGCCCAAAAGCAGCAATGGCTAACCCCACTGCTGGAAGGCAAAATCCGCTCCTGCTTCGCCATGACGGAACCCGCCGTCGCCTCCTCCGACGCCACCAACATCGAAAGCTCCATCGTCCGTGACGGCGACGAATACGTTCTGAACGGCCGCAAATGGTGGTCCAGCGGCGCCGGCGACCCGCGCTGCAAGCTCTTCATCTTCATGGGCAAAACCAACCCCAACGCGCCGCGCCACGCGCAACAATCCATGATCCTGGTGCCGCGCGACGCGCCAGGCGTCACCATCCTGCGCCCCCTCACCGTGTTCGGCTACGACGACGCCCCGCACGGCCACATGGAAGTCGATTTCCGCAACGTCCGCGTCCCCGCCACCAACATCCTGCTCGGCGAAGGCCGCGGCTTCGAAATCGCCCAGGGCCGCCTCGGCCCGGGACGCATCCACCACTGCATGCGCCTGATCGGCAAGGCGGAGCGCGCACTGGAAAGCATGTGCAAACGCGCCAAATCCCGCGTCGCGTTCGGCAAGGCCATCTCCGAACAGGGCGTCACCCTCGAACGCATCGCCGAAGCCCGCTGCATGATCGAACAGGCCCGCCTACTGACGTTAAAGGCCGCCTACATGATGGACACGGTCGGCAACAAACACGCTCGTGCCGAAATCGCCATGATCAAGGTAGTAGCTCCCAACATGGCCTTGCAGGTAATCGACTGGGCCATGCAGGTCCACGGCGGCGCCGCCGTCAGCCAGGATTTCCACCTGGCCTACCATTTCGCCAGCAGCCGCACCCTGCGCTTCGCCGATGGGCCGGATGAGGTGCATCGCAATCAGATCGGCAAGCTGGAGTTGGCAAAGTATAACTAGCAAGGAAGGCCAGGGGCTCTGCCCCTGGACCCCGCTGGGGACTAGTCCCCAGACCCCGCTGATTGGCTTCGCCTTCGGACGACATCCTCGGAAGCTCGTGATGGCGACAGGCAGCATTGCTACCCAACTGCTCGATAGCGAACGGATGGGCTGGACCGGCGGTCCGGGCACCGGTATCCGGTTGCAAGCCATGGACGCAGTTCTGATCCCCTTCAGCCTGCTGTGGTGCGGCTTCGCTTTCTTCTGGGAGTATTCGGTTATTTCGATGGGCCACGCGCCCTTCATCATGCGCCTCTGGGGCATTCCCTTCGTCCTGGTCGGCCTCTACTTCGTCGTTGGCCGTTTCATTCTGGACGCCTGGCTGCGCGGCCGAACCTCCTATGCCGTTACCAATCAACGCGTGCTGATCTATCGCCCCGCCCCGTTTGGCCGCTTCACCACGCTCAGCCTGAGGCAGCTTCCAGAGATGAATTTGACCGAAGCCGCCAACGGACAGGGCACAATCCGCTTCGGATCCCAATCCTCGGTGTTCCGACATGGCAGCGGATATGGGGTCCTGACGCCGTCGCTCGATCCCACCCCACAATTCATATCGGTTGCCAACGCCGGCGCCTTGTTCCGTCAACTGCAACAGGCGGTACGCGACGCCTGACCATCAGTCGAGCGACGGGCGGCCTTCCTGTTCTTGGATTGCCGATCGAAAACCGGAGCGCGCCGGTTACTCGGCAGCGTGACAACGGCTCACCACAGAGAGGTGAGCATCATGCAGTTTCAGATCCACGCCCTGCCCGCCCACACATTTGCCACGTTCTTTGGCGGCACGGACAGCGACCTGGCCGAACGCGGCATCATCCGCGTAACCGCCGACAAATCGCCCGGCTTCCCCTGCCGTGTCAGCCTGCGCGACGCGGCGATTGGCGAAAGCCTGCTGCTGCTGAATTACGAGCACCAGCCGGCGCCGACCCCCTATCGCGCCACCCACGCCATTTTCGTCCGCGAGCACGCCGAGCAAGCGTATCCAGCGCCCGGCGAGGTGCCGCTGCTGTTCCGTCACCGCATTATGTCAATCCGCGCCTTCGATGCGGCCGGCATGATGCTCGCAGCGGAGATTGCCGAGGGCACGGACCTTGAGCGGCCGATCACCGCCATGCTGACCAACCCGGAGATCACCTACCTGCACCTGCACTTCGCCAAACCCGGCTGCTACGCCGCCCGTGTAGACCGCGCGAGGCCATAAAATTGGGGTCTGGGGACTAGTTCCCAGCGGGTCCAGGGAAGA
>JAATGE010000470.1 GCA_015654825.1 Rhodospirillales bacterium | reverse complement strand
CCCGCGCCGCGATGCGCGCCGCCCGGTCCGCCAGCACGTGCCCGAACGCCCGCACCGCCTGTTCCGGCGTCGCGAACACCGCGACGCCGGCCTCGGCCAGCCGCCGCCGCCGCCCGGCCCCGGTGGTTTCGCCCATGACGCACGCCAGCACCGGCAGTTTTGCCGTCGTCGCCGCCGCGATCACCGCCTCCGTCGCCGCATCGTCGCCCGGCCCGGTCGGCGCCAGGATCACCAGCACCCCCCCCACGTCCGGAACCGCACTCAACATGGCGGCGAGTTCCGCGACCTGCGTCGGCGCGCTGCTGCCGGCATAGACCAGGCCGTACATCAGCTCCGCCGGCAGGCTCGCCGCCAGCGCGCTCTGCGCCTCGGGCGGCAGGATCGCCAGCCGAATGCCGACTTCCAGCGCCGCGTCCGCCGCCAGCCTGCCCGGCCCGATCGCGTTGGTCACCACCGCCAGCGCATCGCCGCGCGCCTTCTTGCAGCGGCTCAGCGTCTCCGCCGCGGCCAGGAACTCCTCCATGTGGTGCACCACGAACACGCCGGCCCGGTGCAGCGCCGCCTCGCACACCGCCTCCGCCTGCCCCGACGGATCGAGCAGCCGCCCCCCCGGCCGGATCGCCACCACCGGCCGCAGCCGCGACGCGGCACGCGCCGCCGAAATAAACGCCCGCCGCGACCGCACCCGCCGAATATCCAACAAAATCAAACCTGTATCCGGATCGCGTGAGAGCCAATCCAAAGCCAGCGCGAACCCGAGGTTGGAGTTCCCCCCAACCCCGATCACATGGCTGAACCCAACCCCGTTCGGCCCCGCCCAATCCACCACCGCCCGCGCCAGCGACGCCGACTGCGTCAGCAGCGCCACCCGCCCCACCGGCAACGGCATGTGCGACATCGACGCATTGAGCCCCAGCCGCGGCACCGCGATACCGAAACTCGTCGGCCCCAGCATGCGCACGCCCGCCTCCGCCGACAGCGCCGCCAGGTCCGGAATATAGGACAGCGCCACCCCGGCCCGCGTCCCCCGCCGCCCCAGCTCGCGCAGCGACGCCCCGGCGTCTTCCGGCCGGCTGGTCAGCACCGCCATATCCGGCGCCTCGGGCAATTCCGCCACGCTGCTGTACGTGTCCGCCCACCCGGCCCGGTCACCGCCGACCAGCATCAGCCGGCCGCGGAACCCGCCTTCCCGCAGATTCTGCTCCATCCGCGCCCGTTCCGCGGTCCCGGTGCCCACCACCGCGACGCTTTTCGGCGCGTACAGCTTCTCCACGGAAAAGTGGCCTGCCGCCTTGCGGACGATTGTCATCTTCACACCTCGATGCTGCGGTGCAGCATTAACGCAGATGGGACTATAAGGTGGCATATTTTAGCAGCGCGTCGCCGGCCGCCGGCGCTTGACGCGGTGCGCCGATTTCCGCATACCCCAGGTTTCCGGCGGGCACCCCCCGCCTGTTGTTGTACCAGCCTCCCCGCCTGCTTTGTACGAACGTCAAGGACCGCATCCATGTCGCGCCGCTGCCAGATAACCGGCAAGGGTGTACTGACGGGTAACAACGTCAGCCACGCCAACAATAAGACCCGCCGCCGCTACCTGCCGAACCTGCAGGAGACCTCACTGCTGTCCGACGCGCTGGGCGCCTCGGTCCGCGTGCGGGTCACCACCCGCGCGCTGCGCACCATCGAGCATAATGGCGGCCTGGACGCGTTCCTCGCCACCACGCCGAACCGCGACCTGCCGGAAGAGGCGCAGGCGCTGAAACGCCGCGTCGCGCGCGCCGCCGCGAACCGGGCCGCCGCCACCGCCTAGAAACCGCATAGAAACGCCGGGCATCTGCGGAAAAACCACAAACCACCAAAAGGAACGCATGTTGAAACCCACCGAAGTAGCCAAGCGGTTTGGCCGGGCAGCCCTCGCCGCAACCGTGTTCGGCGCCCTGCCGACCATGCTCCGCGCGCAACCGGCCGCCCTGGTTTCCGACAGCGAAGTCATTACCCAGGTGCCCGAAGGCACCATCATCACCCCGGGCTCCAGCATCGAGCGCCCCGAGGATGCGGGCATCCGCGCCCACACCAACATCAAGCTGTTCCTGCCCAAGGGCCATCCGCACCTCTACAATTCCAAGCCCACCGGCAAATTCGAAAACCCCGCCTCGCTGGCCTGCGTCTACGGCGTCACCCCGCTGGTCGCCGGCTGCAATCCGGAGACGCTGACGACGGTCGCCACCGGCGGCAGCCGCGTCATCGCCATCGTCGACGCGTTCGACGACCCGAACGCCGCCAGCGACCTTGCCGTCTACACCGCGCAATATGGCCTGCCGCCGATCACCGCGGACAACTTCAAGGTTGTCTACGCGACCGGAACGCAGCCGGCGCAGGATCCGACCGGCGGCTGGGAACTCGAAGAAACCCTCGACGTCGACATGGCCCACGCGCTGGCGCCGAACGCAAAGATCATCCTCATCGAGGCCGCAACGAACAGCAACGCCGACCTGATGCTGGCCGACAAGGTTGCGGCGAAGCTGGTCGAGGCCGGCGGCGGCGGCGAGGTTTCGCAAAGCTGGGGCGGCAAGGAATCCAAGGGCGAGGAAAAATTCGAGCAGGATTTCGCCAAGCCCGGCGTCGTGTTCTTCGCCTCCGCCGGCGACAGCCCCGGCACCATCTTTCCGTCCGTCATGAGCAAGGTCGTCAGCGTCGGCGGCACGCAGATCTCGCGCACCACGACCGGCGATTACATCGAGGAGCTGAGCTGGCCGTCGTCGGGCGGTGGACCCAGCAAGGCCGTCCCGGTCCCGACCTACCAGGCCGTGGTATCGAAAGTTGTCGGCAAACGGCGCGGCGTGCCTGACATCTCGCTCGACGCCAGCCCGATCAGCGGCGCCTGGATTTACGACACCATCCCCTACCACGGTTCGACGCTGAACTGGACCACGATCGGCGGCACCAGCCTGGCCTCGCCCGCCGCCGCGGCACTGGTGAACAACGCAGGCCACTTCAACAAGACATCGCTCGCGGAACTGACCCAGATCTACGCCCATTACGGCAAGCCAAAGGATTTCCGCGACATCACCAAAGGCGTCTGCCACAACGGCGGCGAAACCGCGGCCCAGACCGGCTGGGACTACTGCACCGGCGTCGGCACGCTGCTCGGCAAGGGTGGGAAGTAGGGGTAGGAAGGCCAGGGGCTCTGCCCCTGGACCAAGCTGGGGCCGTAGGCCCCAGACCCCATTTATTGGGCTTCGCCGGGGAGCCGCTGAACCAGCCGCGCAGCGCTAATGGGGGTCTGGGGACTTGTCCCCAGCGGGTCCAGGGCAGAGCCCTGGCCTTTCTGGCCCGTCGCCGGCCGGACTCAACGGCAACACGAGTTCGACGCGTTCATGCACCAACCTCGGACTGATCCGCCCCCGCTCGCCGCGTTCCAGCCGTACCAGCCCGTAACCTTCCATCGTCTTTAGCGTCCGCGAAAGGTTCGACTTCGCACGCCCGGTGAGCCGCGCCAGCTCATCCAGCGAACCGGGCGCCTGCTCGGCAATCAACCGCAACAAATCCCGGTTGCCCGCCGACAGCACCTTGGCAAACACTTCCGTCGAAGTGAACCACACCCTGGGCTCGCCGGCCCCAACGCGCAGTCCGGTCCGCGGTCGTGGCGTAAGCCGGTTCAATGCTGGCGCTGCCTGGCCGTTGCTGCCGACCCAACGATTTTTGGAAATGGGTGGGACACCTTCGCATCCCACCCGCTCTCATCAGGGTGTAAACGCGTAGATGGTGCCCAATCCACCACGTCCGCCTGCTGCCGTCGTCCCGTAGAATTTACCTTTATAAAGGTACAGCGACGACAACGGCACACCGCCATCATTAACCGATCCGGTGAACTTGTGCAGTGTGGTTGTCGCGCCGGTTGCGGCGTCAACCTTGAAGATCGTCCCGTTGTTGACTTGGTCGATGCCACCGTTGCTCGTCGTTCCATACAGGTGGCCGTGCAAATAGCTGAGCATCCCTATCGGCACACTCCCGTCCGGGTAGAGGGAGAAACTGTGCAGCACAACTTCCTGGCCGGTTGTCGGATCGACGCTGAAGACGGTTCCCTCCCCTTTCGTGCCGCCCGCCGTTGTCGTTCCATACAACAGGCCATTGGCGTAAGTCAGCGCCGCCTGTGGGTGTGCGCCGTCGCCCGTAGCGGAGAAAGTATGGATTATCGTTTCGGTACCGGTAGCAGGGTCCAATGAATACACGGTGCCGCCGTTGCCGGCGCCCCCCGCTTGGGTCGTCCCGTAGAGCAGGCCGTTAACGTAAACCAAATTGCCATGCGGCCCAGCGCCGTCATTGCCACCGGCGAACGTATGAAGCACGGTCAACTGCCGTGTCGTGCGATCGAACTTGAACACAGACCCAAACCCGCCCGCGCCAAGCTGACAGGTGCCATACAATGTGCCGTTGACCGACATTACGTCATTGGGACTTCCTCCGTCTTGCGCGAGCTGAAAGCTATATTGCGCTGGCGCCTTGCCGGTCTTTTTATTTAGCTTGAAAATCGTGCCCTTGCCGCCGGTGCCACCCGAATAGGTCGTTCCGTACAGGTTGCCTCGGATAAAAACCAGATCGGAGGCCGGTTGCGAGCCGCCCGCACCCCCTTTGAAGCTGAACAGCGACGTTTCCGTGCCGGTGGCAATATCGAACTTGTACAGGATGCCTTGCGCGTAGGTTCCGCCCTGCCCCGCTGCGCCATAGAAAGCGCCGTCGCGATAGACCACGCCGTGATTGGGCTCTTGCCCGTCCTCCCCCAAGCCAAAACTATGGAGAACCGAAAATGTAAACTTCGGCGTCGCCGCGGTGGCGGCGATCGGTGCGCTCGCGGCACTCCCCGCCACTGCCGCCCCCATCAGCAGTTTCAGCGCTGCACGCCCGCCGCGCCGCGGCGGAGCCAGAACTCCATTTACTGATTTAGCAACGATTCCATCCGTTCTGGATGCCGATGCAACAGACATGCGAAGACTCCATTTCAGATCGGTCGCGGTCGGGCCGAGCCGACCGCGCGGACCGGATATTGTTGACGAAGGGATTGAGATGTGGCGCGGAATATTCTGCGGGAAGGCCCTCGTATGGTCCGGCAAAGTGTGCCGCGCACGTAAGGCATTCGGAGCATACGGCGCCCATCTTGACAAGTATTTACTTGACTGCCGCTACAAACTTTCGCGCAACCTCAATCCGCCGCGAGCGGCAGGCGCATCCAGAGCGGCGCCCCCCACGCGGCCGCGCGGCGCGAACCCGACACGTACACTCATTCCGCTCTGCGACCGATCCGGACAACACCAAAATCCCCGGCAACCTGCCAGAGTTTACAAAGCTGCACCCACAACGCCGCACCCACTAAGCTGGGCCCGTGGAACCCTCAGCCGCCGATCGGACGATTTTGAAAGTGGGTGGGATACTTCCGTATCCCACCCGCCGGCATCAGGGTGTAAACGCGAACAGCACGCCGCCCCCGTTGGTGCCGCCGATACCCCCCGTCCCGTAGAATTTGCCTTTATAATAGTACAGCGACGCGTCGGATGCGCCGCCATCGTTCTCCGAACCGGTGAACGTGTGCAATGTGGTTTCCGCGCCCGTCGTGGCGTCAACCTCATAGATCGTCCCCAAGTTGGACGTGTTGCCGCCCTGGCTCGCCGTTGCATACAATTTGCCGCGCAAATAGGAGAGCCGCGCAATCGGCCATTTCCCGTCCGGGCCGGAGAAGCTGTGCAGCACAACCTCATGGCCCGTGGTCGGATCGACGCTGTACACGGTACCATCACCATGCGCGCCGCCCTGCGACGTCGTCCCGTACAACAAACCATTGGCGTAAGTCAGCGTTGTTGAAGGACCGGTGCCGTCGCCCGCGCCACCGAACGCATAGAGTGTCGTCTCGGTACCGGTCGCAGGATCGAGCGAATACACGGTGCCGGCATTGCCGGCGCCCCGCGCGAGGGTCGTACCGTAGAGTAGTCCGTTAACCAGAATCGGAACGCCCTCCGGTGCGGCGCCGTCATTGCCGCCGGTGAACGTATAGACCGTGGTCTCCTGCCGCGTCGCGCGATCGAACTTGAAAACAGTGCCAAATCCAGTCGCGCCATCCTGACACGTGCCATACAGCGTGCCGTCGACCGGCACCACGCCGCTGGGATTTTCGCCATCCGGCGGGGCCTGGAAGCTGTACAGCGAGTGCGCCTTGCCCGTGCCTATTCTTAGCTTGAAAATCGTGCCCTTGCCGGCGGTGCCACCGGAATAGGTCGTTCCATACAAACTGCCGCCGATAAATTGCAGATCGGAGTTCGGGTACTGGCCGTCCGCACCGCCTTTAAAGCTGTGCAGCAACGTTTCCGTGCCCGTGGCCAGGTCAAACTTGTACAGCATGCCCAACCGCTCTTTTCCGCCCTGCTGCACCGAGCCATAGAGAGTGCCATCGCGATAGGTCACGCCGCGGATCGGCTCCACCCCGTCATGCCCAAAGCCAAAATTGTGGATGACCGAAAATGTAAACTTCGGCGTCGTCGACGCAGTGGCGATGCTCGGTGCGCTCGCGGCACTTCCCGCCACCACCACTCCCATCAGGAGTTTCAGCGCGGAAGCACGCCGGCCGCCCCGTGGCTGAGCCGGGTATTTTTCTACTGATTTACCAACAGACATGCGAAAGACTCCATATCAGAGCGGCCGCGGTCAGGCCTGTGCCCGCCACGTGGACCGAAGTTGTTAACCAAGAGATTGAGATGCAGGCGCGGAAAATTCGGCCTGAAGGTCCTTTGTCTGGTCCGGCAAAGTGTGCCGCGCACGTAAGCCATTCGGAGCATACGGCACCAACGTTGACAAGCATTGCCGCGACCGCAGCTACAAACTTTTGCGCCCCCTCAAAGACCCCGCGCCAGCAATGATGAAAAAAGAGGCGCATTGCACATAGCTCTGCCGTGTTTCCATCCCGGCCCCGCCGCGGCCACGCAACCACGACGTGCGGAGCTCCTCCAACGTGCCAGACATGGTGGACCGCAGCACGCCGTTTCGACACTTTTTGAGCCGCGCGGTCGCACGGCAAATGGCGCACAAGGCAAAGCGGCCGCTCCCGTGGCAAGTCCGCCATCCGCCGACGCGAACACCGGCTTCCGCAAATCCAACGCATATGCGTTGCCCTGGTCCACCGTGCCGCACGGCGCGCCGCCGCTGTCGTTAGCGCTGCGCGGCGGGAATCTTCCGTACCGATCTCGCGAACCGTGGATCTGGCCTATCCGCTCTCAGCCGATGCCAGGCTCGGAACAGAAAAATGCGGCCTGGAGCCTACTGGCCCCCGTCGTGCGTAGCACGCCTTCGGCGTGACGGGTCCAGGGCAGAGCCCTGGCCTTAACTAATCGTATCGAACCTTCGGTTTCCTGCCGCCAGAGCTTCGACTTCCTTAGCCTAGCGCATTTGGAGCAGAGCCCCTGGCCTTCGGCCTCCGCTAATCGACGTCACGCCAGGAACGGCACCACGATCGCCAAAAACTCCTCCAGCCGGTCATGGTGCACCCAGTGCCCCGCCCCCTGGATCAATTCCACCCGCGCCTGGGAGAACTGCGCCACCCGCCCATCCACCGCCGGATTGGAAGCCCAGCTCTCGCTCCCGTACACCAGCAAAGTCGGGCAACTGATGCGCCCCAACAACAAACGGATTTCCTCGCGCGTCATGTCGTACGGCGGCCACGCACGAATATAGTTGTCGAACTTCCAGCTATAGGTGCCGTCCTCGTTCTGCCGCACCCCA
Source organism: Rhodospirillales bacterium (assembly GCA_015654825.1). GTDB lineage: Bacteria > Pseudomonadota > Alphaproteobacteria > Acetobacterales > Acetobacteraceae > CAJCIS01. The sequence goes on along the minus strand of JAATGE010000470.1, from coordinate 2,993 downwards.
TGCCGCGTCAGATGCATCGCCTGCTCCGGCGACAAATGCGCGTTCTCCTCTTTCATCCGCGCATACGCGTCCTCCAGCGTCGCGTAACGGCGCGGCAGCCGTCCCGCCAGCTTGCGCTCGGCCGACACCCACCCCTGCATGCGCTCCGCTATCGTCTTCTTCTCCAGTTCCGCCTCGATCGCCGGCGACGGCCCCAGCCCCTCGATCGCCACCAGCCGCCGCACCTGTTCCGGAAACACGCCGGTATAACGCAGCGCGATATTGCCCCCCATGGAGTGCGCAACGATCGTCACCGGCGCCAGCGCCTGCTGGTGGATCAGCTGCGCCAGGTCATAGATGAACGCGTCCATCCGGTAACCGCCCGCATCGGCCCACTGGCTGTCGCCGTGGCCGCGCAGATCGGGCGCGATCACGTGCCAGTCGTTGCGCAACCGTTGCGCCACCCAATCCCAGTTGCGGCAATGATCCCGCCCGCCATGCAGCAGCACCAGCGGTGGCGCGGCCTCGTTTCCCCAATCCACGTAATGCAGCCGCAACCGCTGACTGATGAAGCTGCGCGACATCGGCCCGCCAAAAACACTGCCCATCGTCGCGCCGATCCCCCATCCGACAACTGAAAGCCGGCTATATGATGACCGTCAGCAACGCGCCCACAACCCCCCACCCGATGTCGATCATCACCCCCAGCAGCCCATCCGTGCTCGCCGGCATGCGGCCCTTCAGCCCCCCGCGCCGCGTCTGCACCGGCCGGCTCATCGCCAGCCGCAGCCGTGTCCAGGCCGCCGCCCCGCACGCAATGCAGGCCGCCGGCAACGCCGGCGTCAGCTTCACCCCGATCGCCACCAGTGGCAGCCCGCCCACCACCGCAAGCGCCGCCGCGGTCACCACCCACTTCGCCCGCACCACCAGCCCGCTCGCCACCGGCGAAGTCACCGCCAGCGCCGCCGCCTGGTCCGTCTCGAACGGCCCCGCCACCAGTATCTTCGTAATCCGCCCTGTCATCAGCGCGGTCAGGAACACGACACCCGCCGGCGAGTGCCCGCCGATCTCCCCGACGTTCATCAGCGCTACCGCGCCCGGCACCAGAAACACGAACTGATAGAAAACCTGCGCGCCGATGCCCGGATGGCGCAGCAGCAGCCGCGCCTCCTTGCGCAGCAGCGCCGCAAAAACTCCGCCGCCGAACCGCCTCTCCACCCCCGCCGCCCGCGCCCCACGCGGCACCGCCAGATTGCCCATGACGCCCGTCGCATAGGCCTGCCCCAACGCCGTGCTGACGCTCAGAACCGCCACCACGGCCACCCCGGCCAGCACCAGCATCGGCAGCCGGTCACCCAGCGCCGCCCGCGCCGGCCACCATTGCGGCCCGTGCGGCACCACCCCATCCGCCGGCACCATCGCCCGCCACAGCGCCCCGCGCAGCGCGTCCGGCAGCACGAACCTTGCCTGGCTGGAAAGAAACGCCACCGCCCCGAACAACGTCGCCAGCGCCCGCGCGAAAAGCCTCGTCCAGCGCGGCCCCACCCACACCAGCAACCCGAACGTCATCGCCGCCCCCCCCGCCGCCGCCCCCAGGCTCAAACTCGCCAGCACCGGATAAGCCCCGACCCACGCGAACTGCCCGCGCAACACCATGCCGTTCACCAGCGGCACCACCAGCAGGATCGGCAGAAACCCGGCAATCACCGCAATCGCCAGCAGCCTGGTGGTCAGCACCTTCCGCATCGGCATCGGCGACGACAGCAACAAATCCAGGTCGCCACGCTGGAACAGCGCCTCCGTCGCCTCCGATATCGCCTTCGACAAAAACAGCGTGAACGCCCCGGCCAACGCGATCGAACCGGTCAGCAACGCCTCGGACCTGTAACTGTCATGCAGCCTGGCCAGCGCGGGCGCGGTCGCAAAGCCAACCAGATGCAGCACCACGATTACGGTTAGCAGCACGATCGCTACGACGCGGCCCTTGCGGCGGCCGCCGGAACGGAAATCCCTCCCGGCCAGGCGCAGATCGTGGCCTAGGAGCCATAACACTGAACCAGGGGAGAAAAGGCCAGGGCTCTGCCCTGGACCCGTCGTGCGCAGCACGGGTTCGCGTGACGGGGCCTGAGGCCCCGGACCCCCGTTCATAAAATTCATGCTGGCTGCTCGGCGGTCAGGTGCAGGAATACGTCCTCCAACGTCGCGTCGCCGTGGCCGGCTTGGCCTTGCAGTTCCAAAAATGTCCCCTCGGCAACCATGCGGCCCGACGCAATAATCCCGATCCGGTCGGCCAGCCTTTCGGCCACTTCCAATACGTGCGTGGTCAGCACCACCGTGCGGCCGGACTCTACACGCGCGCGTAACAAATCCTTCACCTGGCGCGATGCGGCGGCATCCAGGCCACTCAGCGGCTCATCCATGATCAGCAGCGCCGGGTCGTGCAGCAGCGCCCCGGCCAGCGCCGTCTTCTGCCGCATGCCGCGCGAAAACCCCTCGCACATCTCGCCGCGATGCGGCCAAAGACCGAGCTCGGTCAACAAACTCTGCGCTCGCCCGCGCGCCGGCTCCGCCGGCACCTGCCAAAGCCCGGCCACGAACTCCAGATACTCCAGCGGGCTCAGCCGATCGTACAGCAGCGGCTCGTCCGGCAGCCACGCCGTTACCTGCTTGGCACGCGCCGGCTCCGCCAGCGCATCGATGCCGGCAATCGCAATGTTGCCCGCATCCGGCACCAGCAAGCCGCACACCATGCGCAATGTGGTGGTCTTTCCCGCCCCGTTCGGCCCCAGCAGCGCATAGATCTCCCCCGCCGCGATCGACAGATCCAGATCGATGACGGCCGGCCGGCCAAAGGATTTGCACAGTCCGCGAACATTCAGCATGGCCGCTTATAGCCGGAACAAGCGGAAACAACGCTACAATTGGCTTCGCCGACCGGGGGCTCCGCCCCCTGGACCCCCGACGGCGTGCCGCCGCTGTCGTACGCGCTGCGCGGCGGGAGTCTTCTGTACGGT
>JAATGE010000073.1 GCA_015654825.1 Rhodospirillales bacterium | reverse complement strand
GGCGGACTATGTGGCGTTCGGCCCGTTCGGCGGGGGTGACGGGGAGGCGGATCCCGATGTGCTCGCGTGGTGGGCCGAGCTGATGGAATTGCCGGTGGTGGCGGAGGGTGCCGCCGACGCGGCTTCGTGCGCCGCGCTGGCGCGGGCCGGGGCGGATTTCGTGGCGGTGGGCGACGCGGTGTGGAACGACCAGGCCGGCGCGGCGGAAGCGGTGCGGGCGCTGCACGCGGCGCTGGCGGCGGCATGAGCGGATGGAAGGCGCCGCGGTCGCGCGGCGAGTGGCGCGGCGTGCTGCGGCCGGGGCGATGGCTGTGGCTGCGGGCGCCGGTGTGGGGCGTGGCGCTGGCGGCCCTGGTGCTGGTTGCCGTTTGGGTAGTGCAACTGGGGGAAAATCGGCTAGGGCTGGATAGCGCCGGGCTGGCGTCACTGATGCGGCTGGGGCTGGGGGTTGCGCTGATGATGGGCGTTTATGCACTAGCGGTGCGGCTGGGCGAGCGGCGGCGGGTGGACGAACTGGCGCCGCAACGGTTGCCGCGGGAATTCTGCGCCGGGCTGGCGGGCGGCGGCCTCGGGTTTTGCATCGTCATGGGATGGCTGCTGCTGGGCGGATGGTACACGCTCGATAATGCGTCGCCGGGGCCGCCGTGGAAGGCGTTCGGTGCCGGGTTGGGCGCTGGAACGATCGAGGAGCTGCTGTTCCGCGGCGTGCTGATGCGGCTGCTGTGGGAGGCGTTTGGATTGCCGGTGGGGCTGGCCGTTTCCGCAATCGTGTTCGGCCTGGCGCATCTGATCAATCCGCAGCACAGCATCGCGGGGGCGGTTTCGATCATCGTGGAGGCGGGCGTGGTGCTGGGGGCGCTGTTCGCGCTGACCGGGCGGCTGTGGGCGTGCATCGGGGTGCATGCGGGGTGGAATTTCACCCAAGGTTACGTGTTCGGCGCGGACGTTTCGGGGATTGATCTCGGTGGGCACTGGCTGCATGCGGTGCCGGCGGACGGCGCGCCGTGGCTGATGACGGGGGGTGCATTCGGGCCGGAGGCGTCGGTGCCGGCGGTGGCGGTGGGCGGGCTGGCCGGGGCGTCGGTCCTGTTTTCGATCTGGCGGCGCGGCGCGGCTGGGGGTGCGGGCTGAACGGGCGCGTAGTCGGGACCGGGCGGCGGGGGCCGCGGGACCGGTTCTATCGCGCGGCATATTGGTTCGCGTTCAGATTGATGCGGATCTGGTGGTTCGTGTGGCGGCCGCGCCATGAGGGCGCGATGGTGGCGGTGTGGGTCGGCGACCGCGTGCTGGTGCTGCGGCAGAGCTACCGGGTGCACCTGAATTTGCCTGGTGGGGGCATCGAAAAGGGCGAAACGCCGATCGAGGCGGCGCTGCGGGAGTTGCGCGAGGAGGTGGGACTGGAGCTGCCGCCGGAGGTTGTCGAGGTGGCTTGGGTGGGCGAGGCGCTGTGGGATTGGCGCCACGATCATGTGACGAGTTTCGTAGTGCATCTGGATGGGCTGCCGCCGCTGCGGCCGGATGGGCGCGAGGTGGTGGAGGCGCGGCTGATCAATCCGCTGGCGGTGCTGGCTGGCCCGCAGGCACCGTTCGTGGAAGCGTATTTACTGCATAGACTGGCCGCCGCGGCACGCGGTGAGTGAGCGCCAAGTTTATCGAGCCAGGGACAAAAGTTTTTGCTTCTTTTTTCAGAAAGAAGTACTTTTTCGTTTTTGACGGATTTTTGGATATCACACCTGCGCTTTGGGGATGCGGGCAAGATGCAGGACCAGCCAGGCGGTGGCGTATCCGCCGGCGCAGAGGAAGAATATCGGCGTAACGGTTCCGTAATGCTGCAACAGCCAGCCGGCGAGTTGCGCGGTTGCGGCGCCGCCGAGGTTGCCGAAGAAGGCGGCGAAGCCGATGGCGGTGGCGATGCGGGAAACCGGGAACATTTCTGCTGCCATCGCGAACACGTTGGTCGAAAAACCCTGGTGGCAGAATAGCGCCAGGCCGGCGACCAGGACGCTGGGCCACAGGCCGGAGACCCAGGCTATGCCGGCGATCGGGGTGACCGCGATCGCGAATATGGCCATCGCCACCCAGCGCGCCTGCTGGTACTTCATTCCGGTGACCGCGACCACGATCCGCGGCACGATGCCGCCGGCGGGGGCGCCAAGGGTGGCCATCGCATAGATGGTCGCGACCGGCGCGCCGAGGTGCCGCATGTCCAGGTTGAAGCGGTGATGCAGGAAATCGGGCAGCCAGAACAGCATGAACCACCAGGCCTGGTCGGTCAGCAGCTTGGCGGTGGCGAGGATCCAGGCGTTGCGGTCGCGGAACGGCATCCATCCGCCCGGGGCTACGAGTTCCGGCGGCCCGCCGGGGCGGGCCTGCGCCATGCGCTCGAACGGCAGCAGTAGCCAGAATATCAGGCAGAGGAAGCCGGTCGATGCCAGGCACAGGATGGTCCATTGCCAGCCGAAGGCGGTGTAGAGCGCGCCGACGGCAAGCGGCGTGACGATGGTGGCGATATTGGGCGCCATGTTGACGAGGCCGATGGTCATCGTGCGCTCTTCGGCGCCGAAGAAGGTGGCGAGCGCTTTCATTCCGGAGGGCGTGCCGACCGATTCGAAAATGCCGAGCGCCACGCGGGCGGCGATGAATTGGGGCACGGTGCGCGCGGCGGCGTGCAGGCCGGACGCGATGCTCCAGCCGGCGAGGCCGATGGCAAATCCCCAGCGCAGGCCGACGCGATCGAGGAACCAGCCGGCGCCGAGCAGGGAGATCGCGATGGCGATCTGAAAGCCGGTGGTCATCGTTGCGTAGTCGTTGGGCGACCAGTGGAACTGGGCGTCCAAGACCGGTTTGAGGAGGGCCAGGAATTGGCGGTCCGCGTAGCCTACCATCGAGATCGCGAAGGTTAGTACGAGGAAGACCCAGCGGAGGACTTTTGGGTTTCTCACAGGAGAGGAAGGCCGGGCGCGCTGCGCGACGGCGCTCCGGTGCCGGCGTCGGACGCGGAAACCAACAAATTTGGGGTCTGGGGCCTAAGGCCCCAGCGGGGTCCAGGGGCAGAGCCCCTGGCCTTTTGCTCCCTGCGCACCCCTAAAAATCCTTGCGCAGTTCGATGCCGAAATATCGGCTCACATCGCGGGGCACCCACCGGATTACGCCGCCGAGGTCGCCGTACGCGAGGTAGTTCGAGTAGTGCTGGTCGGTGATGTTCTTGATGACTCCGCTTACGCGCCATTGTTGCGCGTTGTTCAACAGGCTCAGGCTGGCGTCCCAGATGCCGTAGGCCGGCTGGATGGTGTCCGGCGTTTCGGTGAGCTGGTCCTGTGTCTTGCTTTGCCAGGTGTAGTCGGATGCGATGCGCACGTCGTATTCGTCGTTGATCGGCAGGTTGTAGCTCGCGTTGCTGACGACCTTGTATCTGGGCGCGAACGGCAGGGGCTGGCCGTTGACGTTGCAGCTGGTCGCGGCCTGCGGCGGGCAGTTGAATTGTTCGATGTGCGCATCGTCGTAGATGACGTTGGCACCGAGGCGCAGCCCGCGCAGCGGTTGCGCGTTGATACTGGCCTGCACGCCGCTGCTGGAGACCGAGCCGGCGTTAATCAGGCGGGTTACCAGGGCGCCCGCCACCTCGTCCGCGAAGTTCGCCTGGTAGTTGGAGAAATCTTCGATGAAGCCGGCGATGTTGGCCTGCACGCGGTTGTCGAGCAGGCTGGTCTTCACGCCGACTTCGAAACTGTTGTTGGTTTCCGGTTTCAGCACGCCGGTATCGGTTTGCGCCATGTTGAAGAACACGTTGTAGGCGGGCCCTTTGTAGCCGCGCGAATAGGTGAAGTACGCGTTCACGTCGGGTGTCACGTCATATTGCAGGCCGATACGGTCACTGTAATCGTAATGGTCCGTGGAGCCCTTGGCGCTGAAGTCGGGACGGATGCCGGTGACCGCGGCCGTGGAGGACGAGATGCGGCCGGTGGTGAAGCTCAGGTCGTCGCGGATCACGCGCAGGCCGCCGATCAGCCGGAAATTGTCGGTGATGTTGAGGTTGCCTTCGCCGAACAGCGCCAGGTCGTCGCCGTCGGTGCCGAATTCGTTGCGTCCCCTGACGGTGACGGTGTTCGGCGTGGCCGCGGGCGCGAACGCGCGGTCGTACGATTCGTTGTCGACGGCTTTGAGGAAGTAGCCGCCGATGACGTAGTCGATCAAGCCGCCCTTGGGGGATGCGAGGCGGACTTCCTGGGACACCTGGTTGAACAGCAGGTTGCCGCGGTCCTTGATCTGGGGCAGCAGGTCCGGCGGCGCCGATACCTGGTCGTAATCCTGCTTCTGGGTATTGTGCCAGATGCGCCATGCGGTGACGCTGGTCAGCGTGTAGTCGCCGAACTTCTTGTTCACGGTGAGGCCGAGACCGCCATTGTCGTCATTGGCGTTGCTGCTGACGTTGTCGCTGATCGTTGTGTTGTTGATGCCGGGAACGATGCCCTGCGCCGCCAGCACCGTGGCCAATGTCTTGTTCGGCGTGATGATGTTGGTGGGAAAGGCCTGCCGCGAGCTGGAAACGAACACGCCGGTCGGCAGCGAATCGAGCGATTTCAGGTAATCGACGGCGAGCGTAACATCCAGATCGTCGGAAGGCTGGTACAGGAACTTCGACCGAAAGCCGTCGCGCTGGTAGCCGTTCTGTTCCTTGTTGTCGAACAGGTTGTGCACGTTGCCGTCGAAGCCGTCGGCGAGCACGGACAGGCTGGCGCTGATGGTCGGCGTGAGGGCGCCGGTGACGCCGCCGCTGAGGCGATATTCGTTGCCTCCGCTACCGAAATAATCGGCTTCGACCCAGGCGTGGAAATCGCGCTTCGGCTGGGCCGTCGTGATGTTGACGACGCCGGCCGAGGCGTTCTTGCCAAACAGGGTGCCCTGCGGCCCGCCCAGCACTTCGACCTGCGCCAGATCGACGAGGTCGAGCGTCGCCTGGCCGGAACGGGCCAGCACGACGCCGTCGACCACGGTCGAGACCGATGGCTCGACGCCGGGCGAGGTGGAAATCGTGCCGATGCCGCGCACGAACAGCGTGCGGTCCTTGTTGGAGGCGCTGGTGCGGAAATCCGCCTCGGGCACTTCCGAGACGATATCCTGCAGGTTGTTCAGGTTGTTCTGCTGCGCCTGGGCGCCGCTGACGACCGTGATGGACACGGGCACTTTCTGCAGCGGCTCCTTGCGCCGGCGTGCCGTGACCGAAATGGTCTCGATCTGGTCGGCAGACTTCACGGTGGCCTGGGAAGCCGCCTGCGGTGCGGGCGCTGCCTGCGGCGGCGGCGCGGTTTGCGCTGCGGCCTGGCCGGCAGCGCCCATCAATGCCGCCCCGCACAGCAAAGTTGCCCTTCGGGCAACCGCCATCGCGCCAGGACGACCCATCCAGCTTTGTAACATAACGCGTACCCCCTCTGCCACCACGAGCTCTCGCTGTGGTTTATATTGTATACATATTCGGTAGGATATAAAAGATCAAGCCACAGTTAACGGTCGTACAATCGTCGGGCTAGGGCAGTTGCGCGTGCGCCATATGGGGCAGCACGTGGCGTGCGAAGAGGTCGCATTCCGTCGCGTGGGGGTAGCCCGAGAGGATGAAGGCCTCGATGCCGGCTTCCTGGTAGGCGCGCAGCTTGCCGAGCACCTGGTCCGGGTTGCCGACGATCGCGGCGCCGCAACCACTGCGGGCGCGGCCTATGCCGGTCCAGAGGAACTCTTCTGCGTAGCCCTCGTCGTCGGCGGTTTCGCGCAATTCCATTTGCTTTGCGACGCCGAGCGAACGGGCGTCGAGCGAGCGCTGCCTGATCTGGCGGCCTTCGTCATCATCGAGGCGGGACAACAGACGCTGCGCGGCCGCCCGTGCCTCGGCCTCCGTTTCGCGCACGATCACATGTACGCGATAGCCGAAACGCAACTGGCGGCCGTGCCGCGCGGCGCGGGCCTTGAGGTCGGCGACGATGGCGCGCACTGTCTCCATGCGGTCAGGCCACATCAGGAATACATCGGCCTGCTGTGCCGCGGTTTCGCGCGCGGCTTCGGAAAGGCCGCCGAAATACAAAGCGGGGCAGTTTCCGCGCACCATGCGCACGCGTGGGGGTGCGAGCTTCAGGCGATAGAATTCGCCGGCGAAATCGATGCTCTTGCCGTCCAGCAGGTCGCGCAGGATGGTCATGAACTCGAGCGTGCGGCGGTAGCGCGGCGCGCTGTCCATCACTTCGCCGGGCATGTCGCTGGAAATGATGTTGATGGCGAGGCGGCCGCCGAGCATCTGGTCCAGGGTCGCGATTTGCCGCGCCTGCTGCGGGGGCCACATTTCGCCGCAACGGATGGCCGCGAGCAGCTTGATGCGGCGGGTCAGCGGCGCCATGCCGGCGGCGAAAGCCAGCGTGTCGATGCCGAGGCCGTAGCCTGACGGCAGCAGCACATTGTCGAAGCCGCCCTGTTCGGCGGTGAGCACGATATTGCGGCAATGTTCGAAACTGGAAAGCAGGCGCGGATCCGGCTCGCCGAGAAACTCGTAGTCGTCATCGCACAGCGCGGAAAACCAGGCGACCTCACACGAAGTTCCGCTCATGGCAGTTTCTCCTGCCGCGACGCGGTCAAGATCGCGTACCATTCCGTGCGGCTGATTTTGATGTTCAATGCCTGTGTCGCCTCCAGGATGCGCGCGGGCGTCTGGCTGCCGACGATCGGAACCGGGCGGGCCGGGTGTGCCATGATCCAGGCGTAGACGACGGCGGTGCGCGAGACGTTTTCGCGGGCTGCGACGACATCGAGGGCGGCGATGACGTCGCGCGAACGTTTGTCCGCGCCGGTGCCGCCGAGGCGGCCGCCGCCGAGCGGCGACCAGGCCAGCACCGCGAGCGAAAGTTCCTGCGCCAGGTCGAGCAGGCCGTCGCTCAAGGGGCCGATCGACAGCGGGGAAAATTCCGGCTGCATGCTGGCCAGCGGGAACGACATGTGCGCGGCCAGCGCACGGATTTGGGCCGCGGAAAAATTCGATACGCCGGCCTGCAGGATTTTGCCGGCGTCGCGCAATCGGGCGAACGCGCCGGCGACTTCCGCCGGGTGTGCCAGAATGTCCGGCCGATGGATCTGATAGAGGTCCAGATGGTCCGTGTTCAGGCGTCGCAACGAGGCCTCGCAGGCCTCGATCAGATAGGAGGCGCTGGAATCATAAGGTACGCCGGGGACGATGCCGCCTTTGCTGGCGAGCGCCATGCGGCCGCGCAGAGCGGGATCGCGCGCGAGCACATGTCCCAGCAAAGCCTCGGCGGCACCGAAGGGTTCGCCGTTGTCGGGCCCGTAAACGTCGGCGGTGTCGAGCAAGCTGATGCCCGCATCGAGCGCGGTGCGTACGAGCGTGTCGGCCGCGTCGGTGTCCGCGCCACGAAAGCGCCACATGCCCCAAGCCAGCCGCGACGGTGAAAGCTTCATAAAAACCTCATTGTCGAGCGAGGAAAAAAATAAAATGGGGTCTGGGGACTTGTCCCCAGTGGGGGTGCAGGGGGCAAAGCCCCCTGGCCTTAGCTTATATCTTCCGTTAATAGCAAATTTCCAAACGGAGCCAGACCAACATGAAATTCGCCCTGATAGGCACCGGCCTGATGGCCCAGGAGCATATCCGCAACCTGCAACTGATTCCCGAAGCGCGCATAGTTGCGCTTGTAGACCCGGCACCATCGTCGCTCGAGTGGGCAAGTTCCGCGCTGGGTGCCGCGTCCGCCGACGCGCGGCAGTTCGCGGACGTGCCATCGATGCTGGCGGCGCTGACGCCGGATGCGGCGATAATTGCCTCACCAAATTACACTCATCGCGAAGTAGTGACCCCGCTGCTCGGCCGGCCGATCCACATTCTGTGCGAAAAACCCCTGGCCACCACTGTGGAAGATGCCCGCGCCGTCGCCGCCGCGGCGGAAACGCACCCCGCGGTGTTCTGGGTCGGCATGGAATATCGCTGGATGCCGCCGGTGACGCAGCTCGTGACGCAAGTCCGGGCCGGACGCATCGGCAAGCTGCGCCGGGTGGGCATGCACGAGCACCGGTTTCCGTTTTTGCCGAAGGTTGGCGACTGGAACCGGTTTTCGAGCAATACCGGCGGCACCATGGTGGAGAAATGCTGCCATTTCTTCGACCTGATGCGGTACATCATCGCGGCCGAGCCGGTGCGCGTATATTGTTCCGGTGCCATGGACGTGAACCATCTTGACGAGCGCTATGGCGGACGCACGCCGGACATCATCGACAATTCCTTTACCGTCGTCGATTTTGCCAACGGCGCACGCGCCATGCTCGATCTGTGCATGTTCGCCGAGGGCATGGAGGAGCAGGAAAAGCTGACCGCGATCGGCGACATGGCGGCGCTGGAAGTGGGAATTCCCAGCGGGATACTGGCCTTTTCGCCGCGCGTGAAGTTGGGGCAACCGAAGCAGGTGGAACGCACGCATGTCACCACCGATGAGGCCGCGCTGCGGGCGGGCCATCATCACGGTGCCACGTTCTTCCAGCTGCAGGCGTTCCTGCGCGCCGCAGCCGGCAAGGGGCCGGTCGCCGTTACGGCAACGGAGGGCCTTGCCGCTGTCGCCATGGGCGTGGCGGCGGAATTGAGCGCGGCGGAACACCGGGTGGTGGCGATGGACGAGCTCCTTACGAGTACGTGACCTGCCGGCCCCCTTGAACGAGGGGGATTGCATTGCGGCGCAGTTGGCGTTCGCCGGGGTTCAGAATGACTTCCGGCGAATACTGCGCCAGGTAGACACGGCGAAAATTCGGGGTGCGGTTGGAGCCCGTGGTGTGCAGCGTCAGGCTGGAAAATGCCACGACGCTACCGGCAGGCACCTCGATCATTACGCCCTGGTCATCGCCGTCCCAGCCGACCAGGTCGCTCGATGCCGGATCCCAGCGGTGCGGCAGGACGGCGTTCTTCGAGGCCGGGGCCAGCGAGTACGGCAGCACGCGGACCGTGCCGTTCGCTTCGGTGGCATCGTCGAGCGGACACCAGCAGGTCAGGTACGGCTTGTGATCGACCGGGCCGCCATTGCCGACGACATAGCCGGAATCCTGGTGCCAGCTGAACTTCATGCCGCCTTCAGGACCTTTGACGACATACTGGTCGAAGAAGAAATAGGCGGTGTCGCCGAGCGTGGCGCGGCAGATATCGGCCATCGTTTCGCTGAACAGCATCTGGCGCAGCGCCGGCTGCTCGCGCTGGCATTCGTTGGCGAAGTAACGCTTGCCGCGGTGCGTAATGCCGATGCTGTCGACGCCGAGCTCGTCCATGCGGGCGTCCTCGCGGGCGACGAAGCGGCCGCATTGCTCACGCAGCAGTTCGAGCAAGGGGCCGGCGAGCGCCCCTTCGAATACCGCGTAACCCTCGTTCACAAACTGCTCGTGCTGGCGCTCGTAACCCATTCTGGCACTCCTTCTAGGCTGCATCCTCGGGCCGCTTAGCTATCGTGTCCAATCGAATGAATTCCGTCATCCATACATGTATGCTATGGGCTGGGCATGCGAATCAGACAGGTAGAAGCGTTCCAGGCCGTCATGCGCAGCGCCGGCGGGGTGACGGCCGCGGCGTCGCTGCTGAACATCAGCCAGCCCTCGGTGAGCCGGCTGATCGCGGACCTGGAGCAGCAGGTGGGGTTTTCGCTGTTCGCGCGGCGGCGCGGGCGGCTGCATCCGACGCAGCAGGGGCTGGCGCTGTATGAGGCGGTGAGCCGCAGCTTCCAGGGGCTGGACTTGCTGGACCAGGCGGCGCGCCGCATTCGGGCGCACCCGGTGGGGACGATCCGCATCGCGGCGCTCTCGGCACTGGCGGCCTCCGTGCTGCCGCCGATCCTGGCCGAGTTCTCGCGCGACTATCCGGACATCAAGGTGACCGTGGAATCGCTGGGGCAGCGGGCGGTGGAGGACCGGGTGTTCCTGGGGCAGGCGGACCTGGCACTGGCAGTGGAAATGGGGCCGCGCGACGGCATCGTGGCCTCGCCGCTGGCCGATGTGGAGTACGTGTGCGCGCTGCCGCCGGGGCACCGGCTGTGCGGACGCGCCGTGATCGAGGCGGCGGACCTGGAGGGCGAGGTGTTCGTCGGGCCGATGCACGAAGCGGACGCGATCTGGTTCGGCGTGGACCGCATGCTCGCGGCGGAAGGGATCGCGGTGCAGCGGCGGCTGGAAACGCAGCACTCGTTCGCCGCTTACGCGTTCGTCAGCGCGGGGCTGGGGCTGATGATCGCGGAGCCGTTCAGCGCGCCGCTGTTCAGCCGGCTGGGGGTGACGGTGCGGCGGTGTCGGCCGACGGTGTCGGCGGGGTTTGCGATTTTGGAGCCGGACCTGGGGCCGACGCCGCCGAATATCGAGCTGTTTCGGACGCGGGTGCTGGAGTCGACGGGGTTGGTGCTTGGGGAGGTGGAGCGGTTGATGGGGGTTTAGGAGGTAGAAGTAAGGCCGGGGGCTCTGCCCCCTGGACCCCCGACGGCGTGCCGCCGCCGTCGTTCTCGCTGCGCGGCGGGAGTCTTCTGTACGGACTTGCGAGAGTTTGGATTTGGCGGCGCGCTCGCAGCGGATGGGAGGCTCGGAACAGAAAAAATGGGGTCTGGGGCCTACTGGCCCCAGCGGGTCCAGGGCAGAGCCCTGGCCTTCCTTACTGCAGATTGGCCCAGGCCATCTCTATGGCGCTTCGAGCGGTGGGCTCGTCGGCGCGGGCGAGGCGGAGCAGGGTGCTGCCGCCGCGGCCCCAGCCGCCTTTGGCGGGACGGAAGATCTCCGGTTCGGCGGCGACCAGCATTTCCTGCTGCACCGGCTTCAACTTTACCATGGCCCATTCGGCGTCCGGCGAGCCGAGCGTGGCGAAGATGCGCTTGCCGCGGCGAAAGTCGGGGTGGCCCATGTGCGCGCCCTCCGTGGCACCGGGCAGGGCGAGAACCAAACGCCTGAAATCGTCTTCGGTCATCGCAACGGCTCCCCTCCCGACCGGCGGCGGACGAGCCTACATGACCGCGACATTGAGAGGAAAGCACGATGGATCTGCAATTGACGGGCAAGCTTGCGCTGGTGAGCGGCAGCACGGCCGGCATTGGCCGGGCGATCGCCACGACGCTGGCCGGCGAAGGGGCACGCGTGATCGTCAATGGCCGCACGCAGGCGGCGGTGGACGAGGCGGTGGCGGAGATTGCGCGGGCGACGGGCGGCGATGTGCTGGGGTTCGCCGGCGACCTGGCGACGGCGGGCGCCGCGGAGGAGCTGGCGCGGCGGCATCCGGGCGTTGCGATCCTGGTCAATAATCTCGGCATCTTCGAGCCGAAGGCGTTCGAGGATATCACGGACGCGGACTGGCTGCGGTTCTTCGAGGTGAATGTGGTCAGCGGGGTCAGGCTGGCGCGGCTGTTTCTGCCGGCGATGAAGCAGGCGAACTGGGGGCGGATCATTTTCATTTCGAGCGAGAGCGCCGTGCAGATCCCCGCGGAAATGATCCATTACGGCACGACGAAGACGGCGCAGCTGGCGGTTTCGCGTGGGCTGGCGGAGGCCGTCGCGGGGACCGGAATTACGGTCAATTGCGTGCTGCCGGGGCCGACGAAATCGCGCGGGGTCGCGGATTTCGTCGATTTGCTGGCGAAGGAAGAGGGGAAGTCGTTCGAGGCGTTCGAGGCGGAGTTTTTCGAGAAGATGCGGCCTAGCTCGCTGATCAAACGATTTGAAACGCCGGTGGAGGTGGCGTCGCTGGTGGCGTATGTTGCCAGTCCGCTGGCTTCGGGGACGACGGGCGCGGCGCTTCGGGTGGATGGGGGGGTTATTCGGAGCGCGTTTTAGGGTTGTGATTGGCTTC
>JAATGE010000042.1 GCA_015654825.1 Rhodospirillales bacterium | reverse complement strand
TCAATGCCAGTCTCGGATACAGACAAAATGGGGTCTGGGGCCTCCGGCCCCAGCGGGTCCAGGGCAGAGCCCTGGCCTTCACTTTTCGAATCAAACCTTCAGCTTCTTGCTGCCAGAGCTCAGATTTCCTTATGTTCGCGCTTATGGGCCCTGGCCCTCCTGACGTTAACTTGGCGCCCAGGGGACGCGGGCGTGCATCACGCGCTTGCGCGCGGCGCGGCGGGCATGCTCTGTGCGGCCGCATGATCGACGACGCCGTGATCCTGTTTACCACCATCATGTGCCTGGTGGTGGTGTTCCGGGCGATCCGGCTGGACGGCCGGATGCCGTGGTTCGGCGACGGCCCACGCCGCGCCGGGACCGAGGGGCCGCCGCGGGAGACGCCGGACCGTGGCGCGTAGCCTCTATCTGTGCCTGGTCTATGGGACGTTCCTGTGCGCGGGGCTGGTCGCGCCGTTCGCGCTCGGGCTTGGGTATGTCTGGGTAGATACGTTCACGCCGCAGCATGTGGCGTATTCGATGCTGAGCGAAATTCCGGTTTCGCAAGTGATGGGGGTGGCGACGCTGGTCGCCTACCTTGCGGTGGACCGCAAAAGCCCGCCGCGGCTCAATGCGATTACGGTGTTGACGCTGCTGATGGCGGCGTGGGTGACGTTCACGACGTTCAACCACCCGGTGGCGCCGGAGCAGGCGCTGACCAAGTGGGACTGGGCGGTGAA
Organism: Rhodospirillales bacterium; assembly: GCA_015654825.1. Classification (GTDB taxonomy): domain Bacteria; phylum Pseudomonadota; class Alphaproteobacteria; order Acetobacterales; family Acetobacteraceae; genus CAJCIS01. The sequence goes on along the minus strand of JAATGE010000042.1, from coordinate 3,854 downwards.
GACCATCCTGTTCTCCGCGTTCATGCCGGCATTGTTCCGGTCGCGGGTGCAGATCGAAGCGTTCCTGCTGGTGTATATTTTTTCGCTGATGGGCGAATTGCTGCCGTTTGCCGGCAGGACGCTGCTGACCGGCGGCCGGTACGGCACCAGCTTCGGCCTCATCGCGGGCAATACCGGGTTCGTGGAGGGGTCGCACCTGACGACGGTCGCGATGCTGATCGTGCCGTTGCTGCTGATGCTGCGGCGCTATGGCGTGATCCTGCCGCGCACGCGGTTTTTCAGCCTGATGTTCCTGGGTCTTGCCTTCCTCTGCTTCCCGGCGGCGGTGGGAACCTATGAGCGGACGGCGCTGGTCGGCATGGCGATCGTGCTGATCGGGTTGTGGCTGCGGTTGCGGCGGCGCGCGCTGGTCGGGGCCCTCGGCGCGATCTTTGTGGCGCTGACACTTGCGTACGGGATTTCGGTGAACAGTCCGTGGACCCAGCGGATGATGACGGTGACGACGTATAACCAGGATACGTCGGCGTTCGGGCGGCTGATGGTGTGGCGGTGGACGCTGGATTTCGTGAAGGACCATCCGCTGGGCGGCGGGTTCAATGCCTACGTGATCGATACGATCGTGATCCCGGGCACCACGGATAGCCCCGACCCGCTGGTGCAGCATGGCCGCGCGTTCCACAGCGTGTATTTCGAAATGCTCGGGGAGCATGGCTGGCCGGGCCTGGCGCTGTTCCTGGCGCTTTACCTGGCGAGCTTCCTGACGCTGCGGAGCGCCGCGCGGCAGGCCCGCGAGCTTCCCGGCATGGAGTGGTGCCGCGAGCTGGCGCTGGCGCTGCAGATATCGCTGATCGTTCCGTTTGCCTGCGGGGCGTTCATCGGTATCGCGTTTCAGCCGGAAAATTACTACCTGTTCGCGCTTTCGGTGATGGTGCGGCATCAGGTGGACATGGTCAGGCGGCAGACCATGCTGGCCGCGCCGGCGCAGCGATTCGATCCGCAGACCGGGCTGTTCGAGGCGGGTGTGGCGTGATGCGACGCTGCGGCGCGGCACGGCGATGAGCGCGGCGCAGGTCGATGTCGCGGCGCTCGCGGGGCTGAAATATGGCGACCTGGCGAAAGGCGGCTGGGGGCCGCGGTTGCGCCGGCGCTTTGGCCATTACACGCCGGACGATTGGTACGAGGCGACGGTTTGCAGCCTGGTGACGTCGCAGACCGACTGGCTCGATGTGGGGTGCGGGCGGGACCTGTTTCCGTTCAATCCGGCGGCGGCGCGGATGCTTGCGGCGCGCTGCCGGTCGCTGACCGGGGTCGATCCCAGCGACAATATCGACGAGAACACGCTGCTGCATCACCGCGCGAAATGCATGCTGCAGGATTATGTGACGGACCGGCGCTACGACCTGATTACGATGCGCATGGTGGCGGAACATATCACCGACCCGGCGGTTGCCGTCGCGGCGCTGCGGCGGCTGCTGAAGCCGGACGGCCAGGTGGTGATCTACACGGTGTACAAGTTCGCGCCGGTGTCGCTGATTGCGAGCTGGACGCCGATGTCGGTGCACCATGCGGTGAAGGCCGTGGTGTGGGGGGCCGAGGAGAAGGATACTTTCCCGACGGCGTACAGGATGAATACGCGGGCCGCGCTGGCGCGGTTGTTTGCCGCCGAGGGCATGCAGGAAATGCGGTTCCGGCGGCTGGACGACACCAGGTCCACCAGCCGGTGGCTGTTGCTGAATGCCACGGAATTGCTGATGTGGCGGGTGTTCAATTTGTTCGGGGTGCCCTACCCGGAGCATTGTCTGCTCGGTGTTTATGCGCCAAGCACCGGTAACGCGCACGGGCCATAGGCCGGGCGCGGCCCTGGTTCGATCCTGCGCGCCACTCAACGGAGATGACCGACATGATGAAAGCGATGGCGCTGTGGGGTCTTTGCGGTAGCGCAACGCTGGCGGCGATGCCGGTGGCGGCGCGCACGCTGGAAGTGGGGGAGGGGCGGGACTACAAGCTGCCTTCCGCCGCGATCGCGGCGGCGGGGGAGGGCGACCACGTGGTGCTGGCGCCGGGGCAATATTTCGATTGCGCGGTGGTTCGCGTCAGCCACCTGACGATCGAGGGGGCGAGCGCCGACGGCAGCGCGGTCATGACGGACAAGACGTGCCAGGGGAAGGCGATCCTGGTGATTACCGGCGACGATGTGACGGTGCGGAACATGACGTTGGCGCGGGCGCGGGTGCCGGACCAGAACGGTGCGGGCATTCGCGTGGAGGGGCAGACGCTGACCGTGGATGGCGTGCATTTCGTCAATAACCATAACGGCATCATGGGCGGCGGGCCGGGGGCCAAGGTGACCGTGCGCAACAGCGAGTTCGTGCGCAACGGGATTTGCGCCGAGCATTGCTCGCACGGCATCTACGCGGGGGAGATCGCGCTGCTGCATGTGGAACATTCGCGGTTCATCGAGACCAAGCAGGGGCATCACGTGAAATCGCGGGCGCTGCGGACCGAGGTGATCGATTCCGATATCGAGGACGGGCCGGATGGCACTGCCAGCTACCTGATCGACGTGCCGAACGGAGGTGCGACGATCGTGCGGGGGTGCACGCTGGAGAAGGGGCCGAAGAACGAGAACCATACGGCGGCGATTTCGATCGGCGCGGAAGGGGTGACGCATCCGACCGATGAGATCGTGATCGAGAATAATCGTTTTCGTAACGACGGCGCGCCGACGATTTTCGTCAATAACCTGACGGCGACCGAGGCGCGGCTGAAGGGTAATAAGCTCAGTGGTCCGGTGCGGGCGGCGCTGCAGGGGGACGGGACGGCGGATTGAGGGGGTTGGCGTAATGATTGCTAGGTTCGAAAAGGCCAGGGCTCTGCCCTGGACCCGCTGGGGCCAGTAGGCCCCAGACCCCAATTTTATTTGTTCCGAGTGTGGCATCGGCTGCGAGCGCGCCGCTTAATACGCGCGTCTCGCAATACCGTACAGAAGACTCCCGCCGCGCAGCGCATACGACAGCGGCGGCACGCCGTCGGGGAAGCCATTTTATTCCAACTCGTTGATTTCGTTCTAGAACCATTATCTTCGCGCTTATGGGCCGGGGCCCTGGCCTTTTTTCACGTCCTGCCAGGCTTCCTCCATAAGCTGGAGCCCTGCCTCCGCCGGTGTGGTGCCGCGCGCGGCGAGTAATTGTTCCACGGCCGCGAAACGCGTGGAGAATTTCGCGTTGGCGCGACGCAGTGCGGCTTCCGGATCGAGTTTGAGTTTGCGCGCCAGGTTGGCGAGCACGAACAGCATGTCGCCGAGTTCGTCCTCCAGACGGTCGGGATCGCCGGCTTGCAGTTCGGCTTGCAGTTCGGCGGTTTCCTCGGTGAGTTTGGCGAGCACGGCTTCCGCGTCCGGCCAGTCGAAGCCGACGCGGGCGGCGCGGCTGGTGAGTTTTTCGGCGCGTGTCAGGGCGGGCAGGGCGAGCGGCACGCCGGCGAGGACGCCTTCCTGGGCGCGGGCGCGGCGTTCGGTTTCCTTCTGGGCTTCCCAGGCTTCGGTGTGGGCGCCGGCGGCGCGGGCGGCTTCGTTGCCGAACACGTGGGGATGGCGGCGGACCATTTTTCCGGCGATGGCGGCGGCGACGTCGGCGAAGGCGAAGGCGCCGGCTTCCTCCGCCATGCGGGCGTGGTACACTACCTGGAACAGCAGGTCGCCGAGTTCGTCCAGCAGGGCTGGGAAATCGCGGCGGGTGGCGGCGTCGGCGACCTCGTAGGCTTCCTCGATCGTGTAGGGGGCGATGGTGGCGAAATTCTGCTCTTTATCCCACGGGCAGCCGTGGTGGGGATCGCGCAGGCTTGCCATGATGGCG
>JAATGE010000080.1 GCA_015654825.1 Rhodospirillales bacterium | reverse complement strand
CGGCGGGGTCGGCCAACGCCTGCTTGCTGGCGGCCGACATCTTCGCGCGCACGGCGGGGTCGGCCCAGGCCTGCTTGCGGGCGGCCGACATCACTTCCGATTTTTCGGGGAGCTCTATTCCAAGTTGGCCACAACGCTTGATCACAAAATAGCAAGAAATGTTCATTTCGCGCGCAATTGCGGTCGAACTCAGGCGTTTCTCGGCCAATACGCGGAGATCGCCGTCTCGTTCCGGGAACGGTTTCATCGCCAGGCTGCTACAAGAACTGGCGCGTCCGCGAGACCGTCGATATATTTGACCGCCTCGTTCCATAGGGCCGCGAGCAGTTGGTGTCCCTCTGTCGTCACAGCGACGGGCCTCATGCGGCGATCGTCGAGCGGGTGCTCGCCGCGCTCAATGAGCTCGAGGCGCTCGAGCTCTCTCAGCACCCGCAACACGCCCGATTTTGAAAAGGAGAGCCGCGCGACCAGCTGGCTCATGGCGCTTGCATTCGTGGAGGCCAGCGTACCGAGAACCGCCAATTGGCGCGGCGACAAATCGTGCCCGAGTTTCCCGCTGCCCCTGCGCCGCGGCAGTTTGTCGATGTTCGTCATCGCCACGGCGACACCGGTCAGCAGAACGGTCTTCGCCGGATCGTGCTGACCCTTCCTCTCATTCGCCATGTCCCAACTCCCCAAAGTCGGTGCCGGATGTGACCGGCGCCGCGCATATCACATTAAACTGTGATCTAGGGCAATAGGGGACGTTGCGAAATCAGGCGCCGTGCTGCGTGTCCGATGGCGGCGCGGCGGCTGCAGGCGCTCCCGTCGGCTCAGGAGTAGAGGCATGCGCCGCGGGCTCGGACTTCTGCGCCGGAATAACCGTCGACACCTTCAGCGATAGCACATACGTGCCTGGCTGGTTGAAGGTGAAAAACCGCTCGCGAATGCCGAAAGACGCCGCGCCTGGCGTCGCCCGCGGCGTTTTTATCACTTCGCTGTTGTCCGGCAGCGTCAGCTTCATCTGGATGTCGACCGGGCCCGTGGGCTCCTCGACGGCCGGCACCTGCACGTCGACCGTTACGCCATGGCAGGACTGGAGCAGATCGACTTCGACAGGCGGCTGGTCAGGTTCCAGCAGGAGTGGGCCCTGCGGGGTTCCCGAGACCGGTGTTAGCCTCGCGCTGAATTGCATCTTTTGGCTCCTTGGTTGGTTGGGCTGTGCCGTCGATCACAGTTCCCTGTGTTGGTCCCTTCAATAAGACCTGCTGCGCCTTCTTCGAGACCGCAAGCATTTCGTTGAGCACTTCGGTCGGCATGTGCTCGTAGAGCGCGGCCGCATCCTGCGGCACCGCGTAGGCCTGCGCACCCAACCGCCGCGAGTCCTGCAGCCAGTCCGTATTGGCGTCCAGCCCCATCGCACGGCGTTCAATCGTTACCGCAGTCGCCATCAAAAGCGCGGTGCTGCGGATGATGCTCGAGAGGCTTTCTGCCCCCAGAGCCCCTAGCCGGGCCTTGGCTTCTTCGAATTGCGAGCGGTCTCCATCGCCATCGGGCGCCAGGTCGCCCGCCATAATCGCAATAATCTGATCGGTAGCGAAGAGCGCCGCATCCTGGAGCCGGGATGCGGCGTTGAGCTGCCTGCGCGTCGTGATTGCATGCAGATCGGCCATCGGCATCGTCGTCAGGTTCTTCGCCAACTCGGTGTCCGGGCCGAATTCTAGCCTGGACACAGCGTCGTCGCTCAACGTCTGCCTGCCTTGCGGAGGCATAGGACCTTTCGCAGGAGCGGCTTTCGGCGTGTGTCCGCTTTTGCCGGTCGGGTCGTTGCGGTCACATGATGGGCCAGCTTCGTCGAAATCTTCCGTTGTTTCCAACTCTCCTTGGATTTCAGCGCGTGCGCCCGCGTGTGTCCGCCCCAGCGCTTTTGCGACGCGCTCGCCCCGGATCTCCGCCAGATCGCGGATCCACGGCTCGCCTTCCGCCTCGGCCCGCTTCTTCCATCGGCTGATCGTCGTCTTTGCTCGAATGCCCAAGCGACGAGCGATATCGTTGAGCGAGAGGTCAGTGGTTTGCCACAGCTCGCGGGCGCTCGCGATCAGATTAGGGTCCTGGAGTGCCCCGTCTCGGACTGTCTTTGGGACGCGCTGTCGCGGCTTAGGCATGGGCGCGGCCTATGGCCCCGATTGGTCCCGAATGGAATGTGATAGAAGTCCAGGGGCTCTGCCCCTACTTCCCCAGGGGGCGGACCTTGATGGGCTAGAGGCGCTGGATCCTTTCCAATGCGCCGTCATCGACAATGCCCTGCCCGATCCCCTGGCTTGCCGGGGCCGGCGGTGGTGTTGCGCCACCGGGCATGGGGATCGACAGGCCAAGGTTGCTGATGAGGGTGCTTTTCCCCAATCCGCCGCCGAGGATAGTCTGGCGAAAGACGGTCGTGGGCTTAAGTTTCAGCGCCTCGCCCCACGGCGCCACCAGGTGCAGCTTGTTCAAGCGCAGGAAGCGGCGCCAGCCATCGTCGCCGATGATTGTCACCGGTCGCACGCCTGGGCACATGTATTCCTGCGCGATGACATGCAGATCCGTTCCGCCTCCGCGCGGTCCGCGGCCGACCCGCTGGACGTGATAGACGTGCTCCGGGCCCGACCAGACCTGCCCTACGGCCGGCGGCATGTCGCGATCGCGCCACCGGCAGTAAGCCTGCCTGACAGCTTTCCCAACGCGCCTGAGATGGCGGCCGATGGAGAAGCGGTCATCGAGGCGGCTCAATCCGTAGCCGGCGCCGAAGCAGAGGGCGCTCCAGGCGAGCGAGCGGAGGTCGTCGATAGTGGGTGTCATGCCCGTTCTCCCGAGGCGCAGAATTCCGATGGGGCGGCGCGCATGCCGATGAAGCAAATGCCCCGATGAACGATCATCTTGGCCCACTGGTCTCGGGTCAGGATGAGTTGCGAGAGGCTGTAGAGCTCGTCGAACGTCGCCCCCCGGCGGATGATAGCGAGATGAACGTCGTTCCCCTCAACCCGCTCGATCTGGATCACGGAGCCGTCGCCCATCCACTGCTGGCCGGCGGCGGGTGGCTCGTTGCGAGTGAGGACATGGAGTACGTCGATAGCGACGCGCGAGGCGAGGTAGTCGATCGCGCGTTTCCACTCGGGGCGGGCAGCGTCGTCATGATCGTCCGGACCCCATTCGCCGTTCACGATGTAACGGCACCTCGCGATCAACCAGGCGCGCATGCCGGCGCGCCGGCGGGCCCAGAAAGCGCGGACGCGGCGCGGCCCGAAGACGACTTCGGCGAGCACAGGCACCACTGCGACGATGAGTGAAATCGCCACGAACTCGCCCATGCCGCTCAACGCCCAGTCAATCCTGGCGATTTCGCTCATCGGCGTCATGGCGCGTGCTCGCCACGCGGGAATTCGCGGACATCGTCGACGAGCGCCGCTGCCAGCGGGTGATCGGGCGGGATCGCCTTAGCGGGCGCCATGAACTCGCTCGCCATTTCTTCCGGTGTAGGTTCGAGCGCCTTTTCCAGCACTTGGCGCTCGAGGATGAGCTGCTCCTCGTAGCGGCGCAGGTCAGCTTTTATCGCCATCACGATGTTGTCGCGCTTCGTGCACCCGCACCGAATGCACACCTTCCCCGCAGCGAGTCTTGACAACCCACTGGCGGGGAACGGACAAAAGAGCACGGGCCAGACCCAGCCGCACGCGATGCAGGTGCAATAGAGCGCACTATCCGGCGGCGGGTGCGGAATGGGTATCGGGCGCTGCTTCTGGTCGCTGTGTTTCGCCATCGCACTATCCAAGCGTAATGTGGTTACCGATCAAGCGCTTGCGGGCGGCGACGCGCATTTGCTGCACAGAGTGGCCGAAACCCACCTGCAGCCGCCGGCGCAGGCATCTTCGTCCGTGCAGCAGCAGCTCGTGCACATGCGCACGCCGGCGGCGTTGATGTCG
>JAATGE010000517.1 GCA_015654825.1 Rhodospirillales bacterium | reverse complement strand
GGCTCAGCGCGGCCGCGCCGTTGCCGCTGTATCTGGTGCAGACGGCGCTGGACGACGCGGTGATCAATGCCGCCGTGGTGCGCGCCGACCATGTTCCCGCATTTCCCACCAACCGGCTTTGCGCCACGCCGCATTTAACCGACCCGGCACAATTGTTGCGTGCCGATTGGCTGGAACCGGTCGTTGGCGGGCCCGATGGGATATTGATAGGACATCGAATTGACGAAGGGCACGAAATCTATGTGCTGGCCGACCCGGATGTGATCGACAATCACGGCATGGCCAGCGGCAACGCGGCGCTGGCGGTGGCACTGATCGATCGCGCACGGCATGGCGGCCCGGTGATTTTCGACGAAACGATCCATGGTTTTTCGACCGTGCCGGCCGGGCGATTGCGGCTGCTGCTCGCGCGACCGTTCCTGGCGGCGACATTGGATGTGCTGCTTGCCTGTGGCCTGGTGCTGTGGACCGGCGCGCGGCGTTTCGGCGCGACGCTGCCGCGCCCATCGGCGCTGCGGCCGGGCAAGCTGGCGCTGATCGACAATATCACCGACCTGCTGCTGGATACCGGCCAGCAGGGCGACCTGCTGCGGCGCTATGTCTCTGTAACGATCGACGATGTCGCGGCGCGGCTGCATGCGCCCGAACTTGCCGATGGCGAGGCGCGTGCCGCCTGGATCGCGCGGGCGGAGACGGAGCGTGGCATGACCCGCGATGCAGCAACGATCGCGGCCGCGGCGCGGAATTTTTCGAAGAGTAGACGCAACGATCTGGCGGCGCGGTTCGCGGTGGCGGAAGCTGCCTATTTATGGAAACAGGAGATGCTGGATGGAGCCGCAGGAACTGGGCGACGTGGCGGGGGCGATCCGCGCGGAAATCCACAAGGCGGTGGTGGGGCAGGACGACGCGATCGACCTGATGCTGACGAGCCTGCTGGTGGGCGGCCACGTGCTGCTTGAAGGGGCGCCTGGGACCGCGAAAACCTTGCTGGCGCAAGCGCTCGCGGCGAGCCTGCGGCTGGATTTCGGGCGCATTCAGTTCACGCCCGATCTGATGCCGGGCGATGTGCTGGGCACCAACCTGTTTAATTTCCAGACCAGCGGTTTCAGTCTCGTCAAGGGCCCGATTTTTACGCAGGTTCTGCTGGCGGACGAGATAAATCGCACGCCGCCGAAAACGCAGGCGGCGTTGTTGCAGGCAATGAACGAACGCATCGTGACGATCGATGGCAGCGATTATTCGCTGGGCGATGAATTCATGGTTGTGGCCACGCAAAACCCGATCGAGCAGCAGGGCACCTATCCGCTGCCTGAAGCGCAACTCGACCGTTTCTTGTTCAAGATCCTGATCCGCTATCCGGAGCGCGACGAGGAACGTGCCATCGTGCGGCGCCATGGGCATCGTTCGGTGATGCCGCGGCCGGGCGATTTCGGGCTGGAGCCGGTGCTCGATGCCGTGTCGCTGGCGGCGGCGCGCGCCTGTGTCAGCTCTATTACGCTGACCGATGCGCTGATCGATTATATCGTCGACGTGGTACGCGCCACGCGCAGCCACGCGGCGCTGGAAGTGGGCGCCTCGACCCGCGCGGCCAACATGCTGGCAGCGGCCTCGCGCGCCTATGCCGGCCTGCAAGGACGCGATTTCGTAATCCCCGACGACATAAAGCTGCTGGCCGTGCCGGCGTTGCGGCATCGCATCGTGTTGTCGCCGAGCGCTGAAATCGAGGGCCAGGGATCGGATCGCATCGTGCGTGAAATCCTCGATCATATCGCGGCGCCGCGCTGATGCGGCCGACGCCGCGCGTTGCCATTCTGCTGGCGGCGGCGGCGCCGCTCGCGCTTATTGCCGGCAGCGCGGCGCCTGCGCTGTGGACGCTGCCGTTCGATGCGACTGTCGTTCTGTTTGCCGCGTTCGCGCTCGACGCCCTGATGACGATGCGGCGCCAGGCGGTGCGCGTCTCGATAACCGTTGCGCCACGCATTTTCATCGGCGATCCGGCCACCGTCGCGGTGCGCATCGAGATTTCGCAGGCGGGGGCGAACTGGCGTGGCGCCGCGCGTACTCTGGAACTGACTTTGGCCGCGAGCGGCGACCTCGATCCGCCCGGGATCACACAAATCGATCTGACGCAGACCGGGAGCAGGATAGTCGACATGGCGATGCGGCCGCGACGGCGGGGGCGGATCGAAATCTCCGCGGTGGAGCTCCGCTGGCGCGGACCGTTGCGGCTAAATCAGAGGTTGCTGTCGGTTCCGGTCGACGTACATATCGACGTAGTGCCGAATATCCGGGCGGCGCAGACCGCGGCGCTGCATTTTTACGACCGTGACGCGCCGTTCGGGGTGAAAATGCAGCGCGACCGCGGCGCCGGAACCGAATTCGACTCGTTGCGCGAGTTTATGCCCGGCATGGACATTGGCGGCATCGACTGGAAGCATTCCGCCCGCCACGGCCGGCTCGTGGGCAAGGAGTTCCGTGTCGAGCGCAATCATTCGATCGTGCTGGCATTCGACACCGGGCACTTGATGCAGGAGCCGATCGATGGCGTGCCGCGTCTCGACCATGCCATCGGCGTCGGCTTGCTGCTGGGCTGGATGGCGCTGCGGGGCGGCGACCTGGTCGGCACGTACGGGTTCGATGCGCGGGTGCGCCACTGGTCGCCCCCGTTGCGCGGCACCGGCAATTTTACCCGCTTGCAGCAGCAGGCGGCGACATTGTCGTATCACACGGAGGAAACCAACTTCACGCTGGCGCTGGCCGAACTGGCGCAGCGGCTGAAGCGCCGCACGCTGGTCGTGCTGTTCACCGACTTTGTCGATACCGTGACCGCGGAATTGATGGTTGAAAGCATGCAGCATCTGGGTAGCCGCCACCTGGTGATTTTCGTCAGCCTGCGCGATCCGGTTTTGCAGCAGATGGTAGATGCGATACCGGACCATGCCGGGGCGCTGGCGCGTGCGGTGGTTGCCAACGATTTTCTGCGTGAGCGAAGCACGGTGTTTGCTCGCCTGGCGCGGATGGGTGTGCATTGCCTGGATGTGGACAGGCAGGCGGTGTCGGTGGCGCTGATTAACAAGTATGTGGCCATCAAGCAGAGGGGATTGCTGTGACGATCGACCACGACGCGGGCGTTGCGGAGCCGGGATACTCCACGATGGAAGCCGTCGCGCCGCGGCCCGCGATCGTGCTGAAGAGCAGCACGTTTCGGCACCAACGCGAGGGCAACTGGCAGGCACTGGAAGTCTTGATTGCGCGCGCGGAGCGGCGCGGTGTTGGCGCGCTCACGTCCGACGAACTGGCCCGCCTTCCGCTGCTGTACCGCGCGGCGCTTTCCTCGCTTTCGGTGGCACGCGCGATCGCGCTGGATCGTCATTTGCTGCTCTATCTCGAGGATCTGGCGCTGCGGGCGTTCCTGGTGGTCTATGCGCCGCGCCGCAGCTGGCGTGCGAGCTGCGCGCATTTCCTGCGCTACGGCTTCCCAGCCGCCGCGAAGGCGGCGCGGTGGCACATCCTTGCGGCGCTGCTGTGCATCGTTGCCGGCACACTCGGGGGTTTCGTGCTGGCGCGCGGTGACGAAGCCTGGATAAGCACGCTCATTCCGGGCTCGATGGCCGCCGGGCGCGGCCCCGGCAGCACGCGCGAGGAGTTGTTGCGGCAGGAAATATTCGCACCGTGGCCCGGCTGGATCGACAG
>JAATGE010000357.1 GCA_015654825.1 Rhodospirillales bacterium | reverse complement strand
TGCTGGCACTCGTTCTGTCCATTTCCAGCGCTGAAGCATCGGATCGCCAGGTTGGACCGTTGCCTGACGGGGGTGAAGTGATTCCCACTGGCCAGATTCTTCACTCCCCTGGGCAAACCGCGTAGGTTAAAAACCGGCCCGGCGACCTGGGCATGTCGCCAGCAGGGCGCGACGTGGTTTGGCGAGCAGGCGGGTGACCAGAGCCTCGGCCTCCGCGAGGCCTTCGCCGGCCGGCACGACCCGGTTGACCAGGCCGAGCGTTTCGGCGCGCGCGGCCGGGACGGGTTCGCCCAAAAGCAGCAGGTCGGCGGCGCGGCGTGGCCCGACAAGGCGGGGCACCAGCAGCGAGCTGGCGGCTTCGGGGACCAGGGCCAGATCGGTGAACGGCATCTGCAGGATGGCGTCCTCCTCGGCGATAACGAAATCGCAGTGCAGCAGCATCGTTGTGCCGACCCCGACCGCGCGGCCTTGCACCGCCGCGACCACGATGCGGGTGGTGGCGGCCAGGGCGTGCAGGAAGCGGGTGACCGGTGCGTCCTCGCCCGCGGGCAGGTTGGACATGAAGTCGACCAGGTCGTTGCCCGCGCAAAAACCTGGCCCCGCGCCGGAGAACAGCACGACAGCGGTGCCGTTGGTTTCCGCGGCTGTGAGCGCGTCCGCCATGGCGGCGTACATCGACACGGTCAGGGCGTTGCGCTTGGCCGGCCTGTCGAACCGGATGCGGGTGACGGCGCCATCGTGCGCGATGTCGATATCCGTAGTCATGGCCGACCCTCCTGGCATTTGTTTAATGGATTAATCAACAGGTTAACGTATACGTCAAGTCGTCGATAGTTGGCCTAGCGGCCAATATCAGGCACGGAGACAAAATGGGGTCTGGGGCCTACGGCACCAGCTTGGTCCAGGGGCAGAGCCCCTGGCCGTCTTTCTGGAGCAAACATGGCCGAATTCGTGCTGATCCTGGCCTGCCCCAACCGGCCAGGCATCGTTGCCGCGGTAGCGAACCTGTTGCTGGCGCATGGCGGGGACATCACCGACGCGCAGCAGTTCGACGACGCCGAGACGGCCCGGTTCTTCATGCGCGTGGTGTTCGCGGCCGAGCCCGCGAACGGCGAGGCGGTGCGGGCGGCGTTCGCGGAGGTTGCCGGAAGGTTTGGCATGGAATGGCGGCTCAATGACCGCGGCCGGGCGCGGCATGTGCTGCTGATGGTCAGCAAGTTCGACCATTGCCTGGTGGACCTGCTGTACCGGTGGCGGATCGGCGAGCTGCGCATGGCGCCGGTGGGCATCGTTTCGAACCATCCGCGCGAGACATACAGCCGCACCGAGCTAGGCGACATCCCGTTCCATCATTTGCCGGTGACGCCCGGCACCAAGCTGGAGCAGGAGACGGCGCTGTGGCACCTGATCCGCGATTCCGGGGCCGAGCTGGTGGTGCTGGCGCGCTACATGCAGGTACTGTCCGACGCGATCGTGGCGAAGCTGACCGGCCGCGCCATCAACATCCACCACTCGTTCCTGCCCGGTTTTAAAGGCGCCAAACCGTACCACCAGGCGCACGAACGCGGCGTAAAGCTGATCGGGGCCACGGCGCACTACGTGACCGCGGTACTGGACGAGGGGCCGATCATCGAGCAGGACGTGGAACGGATCTCCCATGCCGACCGGCCGGACGATTTGGTGCGCAAGGGCCGCGACATCGAGCGGCGGGTGCTGGCGCGCGCGGTGCGCTATCATCTGGACGACAGGGTGATCCTGAACGGACGCAAGACCGTGGTATTCCAGGACTGACGATGGGCGGCACGTAGGCATGGCAAGCGCCGCGCGGACGCGGATGGCGGGTGCGGTGCGGTCCGCGGCGCCGGTGTGCGCGTTTGCCGCGTTGCCGTCGGCGGGGCTGGTGAATGGTGCGCTCTATGCGCCGCTGCTGTTCGGCCTCGGGGTCGTGCTTGCGGCGGCCTTGTGGGTGGCGGATGCGGCGCGGCCGCGGGCGGATGGCGCGCTGCTTCTGCTGGCCGTGCTGTTCGTGGCGCTTGGGTGGGCGAGCATCGCGTGGTCCGTGGCGCCGGCCGAGAGCGCGCGACGGGCCCTGCAGCTGACCGCCATCGCGGCTGCCTCGCTGCTGCTGCTGGCGGTGCCGCCGCCGGAGGGCGCCGCGGTGGAACGGCTGTTTGCGGTCATGCTGGGGACGCTGGCGATCGGCGCGCTGGCGATGGTCGGAGATCGCGCGCTGGGCTATCCGCTGCAGCATCTGATCGCGGCGAAGGCGGCCTATCCGGTCACGAAATACAACCGGGGACTGGATTACCTGGCGCTGCTGGTCTGGCCGATGCTGGCGTGCGGTGCCGCGGCGCGGCGCCGGCCGCGCGAAATGCTCCTGGCGGCAACGCTTGCCCTGCTGGTGGCGGCGGCAGGCAAAAGCACCACGGCGCCGGCGGCGCTGCTTGTCGGGGCGGCTTGCTACGGGCTCGCCGTGCGGACGCCGCGGTGGGGTACGCGCCTGGTGGCCGCTTCGGTGACGCTGATGGCGGTCACGCTGCCGGTGTGGCTGCGCATGGCGGCGCAACACCGGGCCCTGCTGGTGGGGCACATCAAGATGTCGGGCCTGCATAGGCTGGAAATCTGGGATTACATGACCGCGCGCGTAGCGGAGCGGCCGCTCTTTGGGTGGGGACTGGCGGCGGCGAACGCGGTGCCGATCCATCCGGCGGAGCTCGCCAGCTACCGTTTTGTGGTGCCGCAGGGCGTCTATCCGCATCAGCAATGGCTGGAGCTGTGGCTGGAACTGGGGGTGGTGGGCGCCCTGCTGGCGTTGGCGCTGGCGCTGCTGGCGTTGGGGCGCATCGCGCGCCTGCCGCCGGGGACCGCCGCGTTCGCCCTCGCCGCGTTCGCCGCCGCGCTGGCGGTAAGCTTCTCCAATTTCGAAATCACCACGGACAGCTGGTGGGCGGCGCTGGCCGGAACCGCGTTCCTGATGCGCGCGGCGGCGCGGCGGGAGGCGGCGTGAGAGTTCTGCACGTCATCGCGGGGGCGGAAACCGGCGGGGCGGAGACGTTTTCGCAGGACGTCATCGCGGCCCTGGCGCAGCGCGGCGTGGCGCAACGCGTCATCGGGCGGCCGCACGCGCTGGCGGCGCAGCGCTACCAGGCGGCCCGGGTGGCCTTTGTGCCGTTCGGCTTTTCGCACCTCGACCGCTGGCGCGGCGGCGCCGCCTGGATCGCGTCGCAGGCGACGGCGTTCGGCGCCGACGTGGTGCATGCCTGGATGGGGCGCGCGGCATCCTTCGTGCCGCGCGACACCAGCGTGCCGGTGCTGGGCTGGTTCGGCGGCTACTATGACCTGAAATATTACCGCTCCTCCGACGTGTTCGTGGGCGTAACGCAGGATATCGCGCGCTACATCGTGGAGCAGGGCGCGCCGGCCGAGCGCGTGTTCGTCGGCCACACGTTCGGCACGCTGCCGGAGGCACCGCCGATCAGGCGCGCGTTATTCGATACGCCGACCGATGCAAAGCTGGTGCTGGTGCTGTCGCGCCTGCATGCCAAGAAGGGCATCGATACGATGCTGCGGGCGCTGGCGCAGTTGCCGGGCGTGTATCTGTGGCTGGCGGGCGACGGGCCGGAACGGCACCGTTACGAGGCGCTGTGCCGCGCACTGAACCTGGAGGAGCGGGTGCGCTTCCTGGGCTGGCGCACCGACCGGCGTGCGCTGCTGGAGGCGTGCGACGTTTGCGTGCTGCCGAGCCGCTACGAGCCGTTCGGGACCGTCATCGCGGAAGCCTGGTTCATGTGCCGGCCGCTGGTGGCAACCCGGGCCGACGGCGCGCGGCAGTTCGTGCGCGACGGGGAAAACGGGTTGCTGTGCGAAATCGATGACGCGGCGGGCCTGGCGGCGCGGATCGGCACGCTGCTGGGTGACAAGGCACTGAGCGAGCGCGTGGTCGCGGGGGGGTATCGGGATTATGAGGCGCTGTTCTCACGCGATGTGGTAACGTCGCAGTTGCTGGATATTTATGGGCGGGCTGTTGAGCTGGGGAAGAGGTAGTAAGGCCAGGGCTCTGCCCTGGACCCGCTGGGGTCCGAGGCCCCAGACCCCCGTTAGCGCTACGCGGCTTTTCACGTCTCCCGGCGAAGCCCGGTTAACCTATGATTTTCCGGCTTCGCCGTTCCCCCCAAAGAGTGGGGGTCTGGGGCCTCAGGCCCCAGCGGGGTCCAGGGGCAGGGCCCCTGGCCTTCTTGAACCAACCTGGGCCGCGCGCCGAATAGCCCTATATCAAGCCACTCACTGGAGTTTCTGCGCATGAGTCCTGCCGATCTTCTTGCCGAGGCCGCGGCGGAGCTGGCTGCCGGCGGCCTCGTGGTCGTCGTTGACGAGGCGGCCCTCGATGGCGCCGGGCGCGGGTTTTTCCTGCAGGCGGCGGCGCTGGCAACCACGGAGACGGTCAACACCGCGATCATGCACGGGCGCGGCCTCACCTGTTTTTCGGTAACCCCCGAGCAGGCAATGCGGCTCGGCCTGATGCTGGGCGGCGAGTATCGGGAGGACCATCCGGGCCCCGTGTTCCTGCGCAGCGTCGAGGCGGCCACCTGCGACGGCACCGGCATTTCGGCCGCGGACCGCGCCCTGACGCTGCGTGCGGCCGGCGCGCCCGATGCCGGCATTTCCAGCCTGAAATCGCCCGGGCACGTCATACCGGCGATGGCCGCGTCGGCGCGCGGCCGCCGCCACGCGGTGGCGGACATCGCGCTGGACGTGCTGCGCGGGCTGACCGCGCACGACGTGGCGGCCTGGACCGACATCCTCGACGACGACGGCGAGGTGGCGGACGCTGCCTGGTGCCAGGGCGTCGCCTACCGACTGGGCCTGCCGTGTGTGAACGTGTCGGTATTCGAGAAATCGCTGCACGCCGCGGCGGCCGGCTGATACGCGAGGCCGTGGCCGACGCGGTGCGGTTCCTGCGCCAGGTGAACGGCGCCCGAGAGAGGCCGCGTTCGGGGACAAATGGCCAATGAAGCAAGTGGCGTTTCATTTCGGATTGCCGAAAACCGGCTCCTCCACGCTGCAGGTGTTTTTCGCCCGCAACCGGGAGGCGTTGCTGCTTCAGGGGTGCGACTACCTGCTGCTCGGAGAATTCGCGGAAGGCGCCGCCGGGATGATTTCCTCCGGCAACGGCGCGTATCTCGCGCGTTGCCTGTTTCCGCGCGGATCGGACGCGCGGGTGGAGGATCCGGGTCCGCAGTTTCGCGCGTTCTTCGCGGCGATTGCCGCGAGCACGGCCGCCACCGGCCTGGTTTCCAGCGAGCTGTTCGCGCACACCGATCTGTCGCTGCTCCGCGGGTTGCTGACAATGGTGCGCGACCAGGGCCTGCGGCCGACACTGTTTTATTTCATACGGGCGCAGGACCAGTTCCTGATGTCGAACTATATCCAGATGGTAAAGCGGCACCGATTCGGCGGCGCGCCGGACCCATTCGTGCTCGAAACCATGGCGACGGTGCCGTTCCTGCGCTACGACAGCTATTTCCGCGAGATGGCCGATCTGTTCGGCAAGGAGAACATCACCGTCCGGATTTATGACGAGGTGCATGGCCGCGATCATGGATTGGTGCTGACCGCGCTGGAGGCGCTGGGCGTGGAGGCCGGGGCGCTTTCGTTTTCGGCGGAAAGGATCAATACCGGGTTGTCGGGCGCGGCACTGACGCTGATGCGCGAGCTCAATCGTTTCAGGCCGCGCATACAATTCTCCGACCTCGTGGTGCAGACTGCGCAACTGGCGGGAGTGTCGAACGCCGGCGATCCGCGTGCGCTGCTGCGG
>JAATGE010000385.1 GCA_015654825.1 Rhodospirillales bacterium | reverse complement strand
GCAGCTGGCCCGCGCCGCTGCGGCAAAAGCCCTCGCCAACCTGGCCGAGCCCGAACCGCCGGCCGCCGCCGAGCCCGCAGCGGAGCCGCCCCCCGCCCCCCCTGAAAAACTCCCCGATCCCCCCGCCTCGCCGAGACCACCGGACGCCGCGCCCGCCTCCCCGCGCCGAGCCTCCGCCAGGTCCCCCAACCTCACCTCCCTCAAACCCATCGATCCGTCCCTGCTCTACATCCGGCTGACCACCGCGATCTGTAGCTGCATTCTCCTGCAGGCCCGCCTGAC
Organism: Rhodospirillales bacterium; assembly: GCA_015654825.1. Taxonomy (GTDB): domain Bacteria; phylum Pseudomonadota; class Alphaproteobacteria; order Acetobacterales; family Acetobacteraceae; genus CAJCIS01. The sequence goes on along the minus strand of JAATGE010000385.1, from coordinate 3,743 downwards.
CACCGGCCCGGCGGCCACCCAAGGCACCATCGACCCCGCCGTCCGCACCGACCCGAGGCGCGCCCCCGTCCGGGAGGGCTTCCGCATCGTCACTTTCGAAAACCCCGACAAAATCCTGCTACTCCGCGAAGCCGGCCGCTGCCTCGACGAAGAACTCGCCGCCGACCCCGAACGAACCCGCACCATCCCCTAACTCCTGGCCGCGATCTGCGAGGACCTCGCCATCGAGGTCGACTACTCCCAGCTTCCGAACGAATATCTCAGCGTCCAGCCCGAAGACATTACCCAGGAACAAATCGACACTCCCATCTTCGACTGGGAAATACCTCCAAGACCCCGGGCAACCTCGCCCCCCTGATCGGCGCCGGCCTTCCCGCAGACCGCGGCAAGCGCCCTCCCTCCGCACCCGCGCCAAATCCCCCGCCATCAACACGCCGCGCCGCATCGTCGCCGCGCGCGCCGCTCAGCCGCGCCCGCCTCTTGGCCAGGCCCGGTGTTCCTGAGTAGTTTCCGAAGCTCCCGAGTGGCGCACGCCGCAAGCTAGGTTTCGCCGCCGGGTCATCGATCCCCGGTGGTAGGCCAACCGGCACACTGCACCTTAACGCGAGACCCGGTCATGCTCATCCTCGCGCAGTCCAGCGACTTTCCGATCCCGCCCGTGGCACCACCGGCCACGCTTCCAACCGCCAGCGTCCGATGACGGCCGGCCACGCCACCACGGTCGAAGCCATCGTCCGCGAATTCGCCGCCGATCGCACCCGCCTTCTCGACATCATCGAAGCCGTGCAGCACCAATTCGGCCATGTCGCGGACAACGCGATCCACGCCATCGCCACCGGCCTCGGCATCCACGCCGTCGAAGTTGAAGATACGCTGTCCTTCTACGCCTTCTTCGACCGCCAACCCCGCGGCCGCTGCCGCATCCGCCTTTCCAGAACACCGATATCGCTGATGAAAGGTGCCCAGGGCGTCGCCGACGCCTTCACCGCGGCGCTCGGCATCGCCATGGGCGAAACCTCGCCCGACGGCGCGTTCACCGTCGAGTGGACCAGCGATATCGGCATGGCCGACCAGGAGCCGGCGGCCCTGGTCAACGGCCGTGTTCTCACCGCCCTGACACCCGCCGACGTACCCGGCATCGTTGCCGCCCTGCGCCAATCCGGCGCCGCCGACGCCCGCCTGCCGAACGCCAATATTCGTTCGAGCCTGGTGCAGGCAGGTCCGGTCCTGTCCGGTGAGCTCGGCGGTGCCGACATCATCAGGGCTACCCTCGCCCTGCCGCCGGAAAAAGTGATCGAGGAAATTACCGCCGCAAAGCTGCGCGGCCGCGGCGGCGCCGGCTTTCCCACCGGCATGAAATGGCGGCTCTGCCGCAAGGCGCCCGGCGCCGACCATTACGTTGCCTGCAACGCCGACGAAGGCGAGCCCGGCACCTTCAAGGACCGTGTGCTGCTCGACGAATTCCCCGACCTGGTGTTCGACGGCATGACGGTCGCCGGCTACGCGCTCGGCGCGCGGCACGGCCTGCTCTATTTGCGTGGCGAATACGCCTACATGTGGGACCGCCTGCAGCGTGTACTGAAATCCCGCCGCGACCGCCGCCTGCTCGGCACCGCGATCGGCGGCCGCGAAGGTTTCGATTTCGACATCCGTCTCCAGCTCGGCGCCGGCGCCTATATCTGCGGCGAGGAATCCGCCCTGATCGAATCGCTGGAAGGCAAACGCGGCGCCCCGCGCGACCGCCCGCCCTTCCCCACCGAACGCGGCTACCTGCAACAGCCAACCGCCGTCGATAACGTCGAGACCTACGCCTGCGCCGCACGTATCATGCAGCATGGCGCTGCATGGTTCACCGGCTACGGCACCAGGGAATCGGCCGGCACCAAGCTCGTCTGCGTCTCCGGCGACTGCCCGCGCCCCGGTGTTTACGAAGTCGCGTTCGGCATGACGGTCAACGAGCTGCTCGACCTGGTCAGCGCACCGGAAGCGGCCTTCGTGCAGGTCAGCGGCCCCTCCGGCCAGTCCGTGGCACCAAAGGATTTCGGCCGCCGCATCGCCTTCGAGGATCTGTCGACCGGCGGCTCGACAATGATTTTCGGTGCGCAACGCGATGTGCTGGATGTCGCGCTGCAATTCGCCGATTTCTTCGTCGCGGAATCCTGCGGCTGGTGCGCGCCGTGCCGCGTCGGCACCACGCTGCTGAAGCAAGGCATGGAAAAGATCGTCGCCGGCCGCGCCACCCTGGCCGACGTTACGGCGACCGAGCAACTCGCCAACACGGTCGTGCGAATGAGCCGTTGCGGCCTCGGACAAACGGCGCCGAACCCGATCCTGACCACGATGCGCAATTTTCCCGAAGCCTACGAGGCAAGGCTGCAACCAGGCCCGTTCGCCCCGGCGGTCACGCTCGACGAGGCCCTGCGCGAGGCAACCTCATTGCGCGCTCATGCGCCTGTCACGGCGGAGGCATAGCATGGCCGCATCCCCCATTCGATTTTCCATCGACGGCATCGCGGTCGAGGCGACCGAAGGCCAATCGGTCATCGAGGCCTGCGACGCCGCCGGCATTTACATTCCGCGCCTGTGCTACCATCCCGACCTCGAACCGTCCGGCACCTGCCGCGTCTGCACCTGCAAGATCAACGGCCGCAACGGTGCCGCCTGTGTCACCCCGGCGTCGCACGGCATGATCGTCGAAAACGAAACGCCGCAACTGACCGATGACCGCCGCACGCTGATCGAAATGCTGTTCGTCGAAGGCAACCATCCCTGCCCGTACTGCGTCGCCAGCGGCGACTGCGAGCTGCAGGCACTCGGCTACCGCCTCGGCATGGTGGCGCCGCGATTGCCATATCAGTGGCCAAAGCATACTATCGACGCCACGCACCCGGACATCTACCTCGACCACGAACGTTGCATCCTCTGCGCCCGCTGCATCGTCGCCTCGCGCATGCAGGACGGAAAAACAATATTCGGCTTTGAGGGCCGCGGCATCGCCATGCGCCTCAACGTCGACGCAACCGGCGGCCTCGGCGCCACGCAGATGGCGGCGATCGACAAGGCAGCCCGCGTCTGCCCGGTGGCCTGCATCGTCATCAAGAACGACAGCTACCGGGTGCCGAACGGCGAGCGTCGTTTTGATATCGCACCAATTGGCAGCGATATCGAGGCGAAACGCAAGCAGGCAGCGTCATGAGCCGGCAAGCGCCGGCCATCGCCAAACCCCGGCTCGCCACCTGCGCGCTCACCGGCTGCTTCGGCTGCCACATGTCGTTGCTGGATATCGACGAGCGGATTCTCGAACTCGTCGATCTCGTCGATCTCGATGTCTCGCCGTTCGACGACAAGAAATCCTTCGACCGCCCGGTCGATGTCGGCTTCGTCGAAGGCGGCTGCTCCAACGAATACAACGTCAAGGAGCTCCGCGAATTCCGCAAGCATTGCCGCATCCTGATTTCGGTCGGGGCATGCGCCATCACCGGCGGCGTGCCTGCCATGCGCAACACCGTTGGCCTGCGCGAGTGCCTTGAGGCAGTCTATCTGCACGGCCCCACGCTCGAAGGCAGCGGCATGATCCCGGACGACGAAGACCTGCCGCTACTGCTGGACCGCGTCTATCCGTCGCACGAAATTGTCAGGATCGACTATTTCCTGCCCGGCTGCCCACCCTCCGCCGACGCCATCTGGACCGGCCTCCGCGCCCTGCTAACCGGTCACATACCCGCCCTGCCCTACGTGCTATG
>JAATGE010000649.1 GCA_015654825.1 Rhodospirillales bacterium | reverse complement strand
GCTGCTCGCGGGTCTGCAGCGCCAGGCGCAGCGCCGGCGCGCCGGCGGCATCCTGGCTGACGCCGACGAGGCGGCCGGGCATGTAGCGCCGGTAGGCGTCACGCGTCGCAAAATAGGCGGCGTGGGGCCCGCCGAAGCCCATCGGCACGCCGAACCGCTGGGTGCTGCCGACCACGATGTCCGCGCCCATTTCGCCAGGCGGGGCGAGCAGGGTCAGGGACAGGATATCGGCGGCGGCGATCGCCATGGCGTGCGCGCGATGCGCGGCGTCGATTTCGGCGGTGAGGTCGCGGATCGCGCCCGTGGTGCCGGGATATTGCAGGACCACGGCAAACGGCTGCGCCGCGGCGATCGCCGCGCTGTCGCCGGGGGCGAACTCGACGAGGTGCCACCCGAGCGGGCGGGCGCGCGTTGCCAGCACGGCGCGTGTTTGCGGGTGCAGGTCGGTGCAGATGGCGATCGTGGCGCCTTTGGCCTTGGCGACCGTGCGCGCCATGGCGACGGCCTCGGCAACGGCGGTTGCCTCATCGAGCAGCGACGCATTGGCGACGGGCAGGCCGGTGAGATCGGCCACCATGGTCTGGAAATTCAGCAATGCCTCAAGGCGGCCCTGGGAGATTTCCGCCTGGTACGGGGTGTAGGCGGTGTACCAGCCGGGGTTTTCGAGAATGTTGCGCAGGATGACGGGCGGCGTGTGGGTGCCGTGATAGCCGCAGCCAATCAGTGTTTTTTTGATCTCGTTACGGTCGGCGATGGCGCGCAGTTCGGCCAGCAGGCCGGCTTCGTCGATCGGCGGCGGCAGGTTCAGCGCGGCGCTGAGCCGAATGGCGCCGGGCACCGTGCGCGACGCGAGATCGTCGAGCGACGTGGCGCCGACCACGCGCAGCATGTCGGCGATATCGTTAGCGTCCGGACCGATATGGCGATCAGCGAAAGCACCGGCGCTGGCAAGTTTCACCAATTCGGCAACATCATTCATTACAGGGTCTCCAGCAGGGCCTGGTAGGCTTCCTCGTCCAACAGGGATTCGAAATCGAAACCGTCGGCCGGCTCCATGCGCCAGAACCAGGCTTCGCCCTGCGGATCGCGGTTGATCAGGCCCGGGTCCTCGACGACCAGCTCGTTGATTTCGGCGATGCGGCCGGCGGCCGGCGCGTAGATGTCGCTGGCGGCCTTGGTGCTCTCGACCGTGGCGCAGGATTCGCCCTCGGCGACTTCGCGGTCCACCTCGGGCAACTCGGCGAATACGATGTCGCCGAGCGCATCCTGCGCGTAGTCGGTAATACCGACGGTCAGCGTGCCATCGTCTTCCAGACGTACCCATTCATGGTCGCTGGTGTAGCGTGTGTCGGCCATGGTGTTCCTCTAGCGAGCATAGCGGTGGGGGACGAACGGCAGCTTCACGACCCGGGCCGGCTGGCGCTGGCCGCGGATCATCAGGCCAAGCGGCGCCGAGTCGGCGGCCAGGTCGGCACGAACGTAACCAATGCAAACCGGCGATCCCAGCGTTGGTGAAAAGCTGCCGGACGTAACGGTGCCGACGATCGCGCCCTCGGCATCGACGATGGCGGTGCCGGCACGGGCCGGCGCGCGGCCTTCCGGCGCGATGCCGACGCGGCGGCGGGCCGGGCCGTGCGCGAGTTGATCGGCGATCGGCGCGGCGCCGGGAAAATCGCCGGTGCGCAGACGGCGCTTGCCGATCGCCCAGGCGAGATCGGCTTCGATCGGCGTCGTCGCCGCGTCGATGTCGTTGCCGTACAGGCAGAGGCCCGCCTCCAGCCGCAGCGTGTCGCGGGCCGCGAGGCCGGCGGGGCTGGTTTCGGGTTCCGCCAGCAGCAATTCGGCGATGCGTTCGGCGGCCGCGGCGGGCAGCGAAATCTCGAAGCCGTCCTCGCCGGTGTAGCCGGACCGGCTGACCCAGCACTCGGCGCCGGCGATCGACAGGGTTGCGACGGCCATGAAGCGCAGGGCGGCGGCTTGCGGGGCGTGGCGGGCCAGTACGTGCACGGCCCGGGGGCCCTGCAGCGCGAGCAGGGCGCGCTCCGCATGCACCTCGACCGCGCCGACGTGGGCGCGGAGATGGGCGATGTCGGCGTCGGCGCACGCGGCGTTGACGACCAGGAACAGGCGGTCGCCGTAGTTGGCGACCATGATGTCGTCGAGAATACCGCCGGCGTCGTTCAGAAACATCGAGTAGCGCTGGCGGCCGGGCGCCAGGCCCAGAATGTCGCCGGGCACCAGCTGCTCGAGCGCGGCGGCGGCGTTGGGGCCGGTGAGCGAGACCTGGCCCATGTGGGAGACGTCGAACAGCGCGGCTTCGCTGCGGGCGGCCTGGTGCTCGGCGAGCGTGCCGGCGAACTGGACCGGCAGGGACCAGCCGGCAAACGTCACCATGCGCGCGCCACGCCGGTGGTGCAGGGCATCGAGTGGCGAGGTTCTTGGCGACAGGGCTGGGCACTCCGCGGCGGACGGTCAGATGCCGGCAATGCCGGCTCGGCTGACCCCCCTCTGTCGCGGAACCTGAGAGTTTCGGGCCATGGCCCTTACCCCATCGGTGCGGCGGTCGCCCGCCGGCTTTCCAGAGGTCCTCACCCGAACGCGGTCCTGGATGCCTGAGCGATTCCGGGGGCCGGTTGCGCCTTCGGCGGCAGGCCTGGGGCCTGCACTCTCCCGCACAGGGTGTTGCGGACCGCGCCAACATGGCGGGGCGCTGTGGCCGGCGCAAGCGGCAAAGATACGCATAAGGAAGGCCAGGGGCTCTGCCCCATAAGCGCGAAGATAAGGATTATAGAGCGAAATCAATGAGTTGAATTTTGGTGGCTTCGCCGACCAGGGGCTCCGCCCCCTGGACCCCCGGCGGCGTGCCGCCGCTGTCGTTAGCGCTGCGCGGCGGGAGTCTCCTGTACCAATCTCGCAGAGCTCTGACTCCGGCCGATTGGCTCGGCGTCAATGCCAGTCTGTAGAGTCGAGGAGGGGCGCGGTGGCTTGGGCCAGGCGGCATCACTCCGGTTCCCCTCCCCGCTCATCAAACCGGACGTGCGGATTTCCCGCATCCGGCTTTCCGACTGGTTTCGTG
>JAATGE010000420.1 GCA_015654825.1 Rhodospirillales bacterium | reverse complement strand
GGGTCTGGGGCCTACTGGCCCCAGCGGGTCCAGGGCAGAGCCCTGGCCTTCCTCACCTTGTCTTCCGAAACGTATGCTCAACCCCCGGAAACCGCCGAGCCCGAACGTCCGCCGCGTAAGCCTCCGCCGCACGCGATATCTCCACCCCCAACTCCGCGTACCGCTTCACGAACCGCGGGACGAAATCGTTGAACGTGCCAAGCACATCGTCGATTACCAGCACCTGGCCGTCGCACTGCGCCGAGGCGCCGATGCCGATCGTGGGGATCGGGATCTCCGCCGTAATCGCCGCCGCCACCGGCTCCAAAGTCCCCTCCACCACCACGGCAAAAGCGCCGGCGTCGGAAATCGCGTGCGCGTCCGCGGTCACCTTCGCCGCCTCGTCGCCGGTCCGCCCTGTCGCGCGGGACCCGCCCGCCACATTCACCGATTGCGGCATCAATCCGATATGCGCGCACACCGGAATGCCGCGCTGCGTCAGGAAACGGATCGTCTCCGCCATTTCCACGCCGCCCTCCAGCTTCACCGCCTGCGCCCCGGTTTCCACCAGCACCCGCGCGGCATTGCGAAAAGCCTGCGGCGGCGACGCCTGGTAGCTGCCAAACGGCATATCCACCACCACGCACGCACGCCTGGCCCCGCGCACCACCGCCGCGCCATGCGCGATCATCATGTCCAGCGACACGGCCAACGTGCTCGGCAGGCCGTACAGCACCATGCCCAACGAATCGCCGACCAGCAGCACATCGCAATGCGGATCGAGCAGGCGCGCGATCGGCGTGGTGTAAGCCGTCAGCCAGACCTGCGGCGTGCCCTTCATGCGCCGCAGGTCCGGCACCGTAATCGGCTTGTCCGCGCCCTGCACGCTCATGCCGCCTGCTCCCGCGCCAGCGCCCGCAATCCGATGTCGGTCCGGAACATCGCGTCACTCCACTCGATGGCGGCGACGCCCTGGTAGGCCGCCGCGCGCGCCGCCGTCAGATCGGCGCCGGTGCCGCACACCGTCAGCACGCGCCCACCGTTGGCCACCACCGCGCCATCGCGCACATCCGTTCCGGCGTGGAACACGGCCACATGGGGGGTGGAAGCCGCGCGATCCAGCCCGCCGATCACGCCGCCTTTGGCAAATTCGCCCGGGTAGCCGCGCGCCGCCAGCACCACGCTGACGCACGCGATTTCTCTTTGTACCAGCGAGAAATGCCGCAGCTCCCCGTCACATGCGGCTACCAAAGCGGGCAACAGATCGCTTTGCAGCCGCGGCAGCAACGTCTGCGCCTCGGGATCGCCAAAGCGGACATTGTATTCGATCAGCTTCGGCCCATCCGGCGTCAGCATCAGCCCGGCGAACAGCACGCCGCGGAACGGCGTGTCCCGCCGCGCCATCTCCGCCAATGCCGGCCTTACAAACGCCTCCAGCGCGTGTGCCTGCGCCACCAGCGAAAATCCCGCCGGCGGCGAAACGGCCCCCATCCCGCCGGTATTCGGCCCGGTGTCGCCGTCACCCACCCGCTTATGGTCCTGGGCGGCGCCGATCAGCACCGCGTCCAGCCCATCGCACAGCGCGAACAGCGACACTTCGTCGCCGGACAGACACTCCTCGATCACAACGCTGGCCCCGGCGTCACCCAGCGCGCGGTCATCCATGATGGCGCGAATGGCGTCCGCCGCCTCCGCCTCGGTCGCCGCAACGACAACGCCCTTGCCGCCGGCGAGCCCATCGGCCTTCACCACGATCGGCGCCCCGCGGCGCGCCACGAATTCCAGCGCCGCGTCGGCATCCTCAAAACGCTCCCAAGCGGCGGTGGGAATTCCCGCGGCGTCGCAAATCTCCTTGGCGAACGCCTTGCTGCCCTCCAGTTGCGCCGCCGCCGCGGTCGGCCCGCAGCACCGAATGCCGGCGCGCGCCAACGCATCGGCCAGGCCCGCCACCAGCGGCGCCTCCGGCCCCGGCACCACCAGGTCCACTTTTTCCGCCTCGGCGAACTCCACCAGCGCCGCCAGGTCCAGCGCACCGATCGGCACACTCTCCGCCAGCGTAGCAGTCCCCGGATTACCCGGCGCCACCCAAAGCTTTTCCAACAGCGGCGACCCGGACATCGCCCAAGCCAGGGCATGTTCCCGTCCGCCGCCACCCACGATCAAAACCCGCATACCGCCCCCGCGCACCAACGAACAAAAGTTTTTGCTTCTTTTTTCAAAAAGAAGACTGTTCTTTTTTGAAAAAAAAACCAAAAAACTTTTGTAAATTGGTCTCCGTTCCCGGTCCGAAGTCCGAACTCAGCCCCTAGCCTCGTTTGCCCCCGCGCGCATAGGGTCGCGCCATGTCCGAGACCGCCGAGCGCCCCACCAACGCACCCGAATACTCCGTCAGCGAGCTCTCCGGCGCCATCAAGCGCACGCTGGAAACGGCGTTCGCCCGCATCCGCGTGCGCGGCGAAATCACCGAGGCCAAGACCTACCCCTCCGGCCACACCTATTTTTCGCTGAAGGACGAAGGTGGCAAAATCCGCGCCGTAATCTGGAAATCCGCCGTCAGCCGCGTCGGCCTGAAGCCGGAGAACGGCACCGAGGTGATCGCCACCGGCCGCATCAGCGCCTACGGCGACCGCAGCGAATATCAGGTCGTCGTCGAGCGCCTCGAATATGCCGGCGAAGGCGCCCTGCTCGCCCGCATCGAGCTGCTGCGCAAAAAACTCGCCGCCGAGGGCCTGTTCGACGCCGCCCTCAAAAAACCCATCCCGCTGCTGCCGGCCCTGATCGGTGTCATCACCTCGCCGAAAGGCGCCGTGCTGCACGACATCATGACAACGATCGCCCGCCGCTTCCCACGCCCCATCCTGCTCTGGCCCGTCGCCGTGCAGGGCGAGGGCGCCGCCCAGCAGATCGCAACCGCGATCGCTGGCATGGACCGTCTGCCCGCCCCCGGCATTCCCCGCCCCGACGTGCTGATCGTCGCCCGCGGCGGCGGCAGCCTCGAAGACCTGATGGCGTTCAATGAGGAAATCGTGCTGCGCGCCGCGGCCGCTTGCCGCCTGCCGCTGATCAGCGCCGTCGGCCACGAAACCGACACCACGCTGATCGATTTCGTCAGCGATCGCCGCGCCCCCACTCCCACCGCCGCGGCGGAAATGGCGGTGCCGCCGCGCGCCGAACTGCTGGCCG
>JAATGE010000300.1 GCA_015654825.1 Rhodospirillales bacterium | reverse complement strand
GTGGTCTGGGCCTAGTCCGGTCGCGACCAACGGCCGGGACCCGGGCTTCACTCGCGGACGGAGCGGCAAATGCAGATCGGCGTGATCGGACTGGGCCGCATGGGCGGCAACATTGCCCGCAGGCTCATGAAGGCAGGGCACAGATGCGTCGTTTTCGACGCCAGTCCCACCCCCCGCGAAGCATTGGCGAAGGAGGGTGCGTTGCCGGCGGAGTCCCTCACCGGCCTGGTGCTCGGCATTACGGAAAGGCCACGCGCCATCTGGCTGATGCTGCCGGCCGGCCCGATCACCGAACAAACGGTTGAAGGCCTGGCGGAGTTGCTGGCCCCGGACGACATCATCATCGATGGCGGCAATTCGTTCTACAAAGACGACATCCGCCGTGCGAAGCGGCTGGCCGAACGGCGGATTCGCTACGTTGATTGCGGCACATCGGGCGGCGTCTGGGGCCTCGAACGCGGCTATTGCATGATGATCGGCGGCCCTCAGGAGGTCGTATCCCACCTCGATCCCATTTTTGCCGCACTGGCGCCCGGGCTCGGCGATACTCCAAGAACGCCCGGCCACGGCGACAATATCTCGAAAGCAGAACTTGGCCATATCCACGCGGGGCCGGCCGGCGCCGGGCATTTCGTGAAGATGGTGCATAACGGCATCGAATACGGTTTGATGCAGGCCTACGCGGAGGGCTTCGACATCCTGCGCAACAAGCAGTCCAGTGAACTGCCTGCCGACGAACGTTTCACGCTGAATATCGCCGACATCGCGGAGGTTTGGCGGCGCGGCAGCGTGGTCTCGTCCTGGCTACTCGATCTCGGTGCCGCCGCGCTGGCGAAGGACCCGCAACTCGCGGCGTTCTCCGGCGAGGTTCAGGATTCCGGCGGAGGCCGCTGGACAATCGAGTCCGCGATCGAGGAAGCGGTGCCCACCAATGTGCTCAGCGCCGCCCTCTATGCGCGCTTCCGCTCGCGCCAGCAGCATAGTTTCGGCGAAAAAATGCTGTCGGCCATGCGCCTGGGATTTGGCGGCCACGTCGAACAGCACCACCCCGAGGCAGCCCATGACGACGTCGAGAAAAGCTGAGCCTGAGCTCGAAATCCTCCCCGATCCGCGCGCCCTGTCGCGCCGTGTCGCGGAGTGGCTCCTCGCGCTCGCACTCGCGAAAAGCGGCAAATTCGCGGTGGCGCTGTCCGGCGGCTCCACGCCCCGGCAGCTATACGAGGATCTAGCCGGTCCGCCGTATCGCGACGCATTCCCCTGGTCGCGGACGCACTGGTTCTGGGGCGACGAGCGCTTCGTTCCAGAGACCGATGTGCTCAGCAACTATCGCATGGTGCGTGAGGCCATGTTCGCCAAAGTGCCCGTGCCAGGCGATCACGTCCACCCGATCCCCACCGACGGCGACAATCCGCAAGCCGCCGCGCAGGCCTACGAACACGCCCTCAAAGCCTTCTACGGCGCCGCGAACTTCGATCCCGCCAGGCCGCTGTTCGATGTGACGCTTCTCGGCCTGGGCGCGGACGGGCATACGGCATCGCTATTCCCAGGCACCGCGGTACTGGCGGACCGCGAAAGCTGGGTAGCGGCGGTGGTGGGCGCAAAATCCGAAGCGCGCATTACGCTGACCTACAAGGCGCTCGAGAGCAGCCAACACGCGGCGTTCCTGGTCGCCGGACCCGACAAGTCCACGATCCTTGGCCGGCTGTGGCACGGCGACTCCGAACTCCCGGCGTCGCACCTCCATCCCACGGGCACGCTGCACCTATTCGCCGACGCCGCCGCCGCCCGCTCCATCGCCTAACTGGCAAATCACCCGGCACGGGTCCGGCCGGCAACGAAGCGTCCCACAAAGTGCGAACGATGGTCGGAGCGGCGGGATTCGAACCCCCGCCCCGCCCGGTCCCCCGGTATGAACGATATCGTCGGCAGCCAAGGAGAAATGAGGGACTCCTGATTCGCTTCAGGAATTTTGGGCCAGGAGGCCGCCCCCTCATGCCAACTGCCGGAAATCTTGACTCCTGCGGCCGTTTCCAGGGCGCGGATAAGGGCAGGAAGGCCAGGGCTCTGAGGCTGTGAGGTTTTGCCAATGGGCGGTTGGATTGCGGATGGCTTGGGGCGCGGCTGGGATGTTTGACCTGATCCCGAGCGCGTCTCT
>JAATGE010000116.1 GCA_015654825.1 Rhodospirillales bacterium | reverse complement strand
GGGGCTCTGCCCCTGGACCAAGCTGGGGACAAGTCCCCAGACCCCATTAATTTTGTCGGAGGACAAGGAGGGGGCAACTCGGGCGTGGGCAAGTTCTCGCTGACCCCTCCTTGTCCTCCGCCTCAATCAGCAGGTTCTGAGGACTTGTCCTTAGCTTGGGTCCAGGGGGCAGAGCCCCCTGGCCTTCTTTAATCGGCATGGTGTACGCCCGCCCCATGGCAATGGGTCCGCGGTTGGAGTTTCGGCAGTCGCAATCGCTCGTCATGACGCCGCAGCTGCGTCAGGCGATCAAGCTGCTGCAGTTTACCAACCTGGAGGTTGCGGCATTCATCGAGGGCGAGCTCGAGGCCAATCCGTTGCTGGAGCGCGATGAGCGCGCCGATGTTCCGGCCGAGCGCCCGGCCCTGGATCAGCCCGAGGCACCGGTGCGCGAGGGGGCGGACGCTGCCGACATGGTGGGGGCCGGGACGATGCCGGAGGCGGGTGCGCAGCCGCTCGACACCGAGTTCGACGGGTATGAGGCGTATGGCCCGGCCGATGGCATGCGCATGCCGACCGGCGGCGGCACCGCCAATTTCGAGGCGGACGATCGCAGCCTGGAGGATCTGGTCGAGAACCGGCCTTCGCTGCGCGAGCATTTGAGCGAGCAGGTGCGGCTGACGTTCAACGATCGGCAGGAGCGGCTGATCGGTGCGTGCCTGGTGGCGTGGCTGGATCCGGCGGGGCGGTTGTCGGCGGAGCCCGCGGACATCGCGCGCGGGCTTGGGGCCGATCTGGCGCAGGTGGAGGCGGTGCGGGCGCGCATGATGGCGTTCGATCCGGTGGGCCTGTTCGCGCGCAGCCTGGCCGAGTGCCTGAGTGCCCAGTTGCGCGAGAAGAACCGGCTCGATCCGGCGATGGCGGCGTTGCTGGAGAACCTGGAATTGCTTGGCCGGCGGGATATGCGGCGGCTGATGGATATCTGCGGCGTGGACTGGGAGGACATGCAGCAGATGGTGGTGGAGATCCGCGCGCTGGATCCGAAGCCTGGGGCCGGCTGGGACAATGCGGCGCTGCCGCCGGTGATCCCCGATGTGCTGATGCGCGCGGCGCCGGGGGGCGACTGGATTGTCGAACTGAACCCGGAGACTTTGCCGCGGGTGCTGGTGAACGAGGCGTTTTATGCGCGCGTCAGCCGCCAGGCGGGGCGTGAGGACAAGACTTTCCTGTCGGAAAAGCTTGCGTCGGCGAATTGGCTGGTGAAGTCGCTGCAGCAGCGCGCGCAAACCATTTTGCGCGTTTCGGCCGAAATCGTGCAGCGCCAGGACGCTTTTTTCCGCCACGGCGTCAGCCATTTGCGGCCGCTGATCCTGCGCGACATCGCCGAGGTGCTGTCGCTGCACGAAAGCACGGTCAGCCGTGTGACGGCGAACAAATATATCGCGACGCCGCGTGGCATTTTTGAGCTCAAATACTTCTTTACCAACGCGATTGCGGGGTCGCGGGGGGAGAGTCACAGCGCTGAGGCGGTTCGCCATCGCATCCGTACCCTTGTGGACGCCGAAACGCCTGCCGACATACTGTCTGATGACGCCATCGTCGCGAATTTGCGCAAGGAGGGCGTGGACATTGCCCGCAGGACGGTGGCCAAATACCGGGAGGCGTTGCACATCCCCAGCTCCGTGCAGCGCAAGCGGGAGAAGGCGGAGCCCCTTTAGGGGGTTAGCTGGTACCCGCCCCCATTTTTGGGGCTGGTGAAGGGCTCGGTTCGATGCAAATCAGCGTTTCCGGCAAGCAGGTCGACCTTTCCGACAGCCTGCGCACCCGTGTTTCCGACAGCCTGGGCGGCATCGCCAGTAAATATTTCGACCAGGCGCTGGAGGCGCAGGTCACGTTCGGGCGGGCCCGAAGCTTCTTTACCTGTGATATCAATCTGCATGCCGGCCGCGGATTGATGTTGCGGGCGGAGGGCGAGGCGGCCGACGCGAATTCGGCGTTCGATGACGCCGCCGAACATATCGCTACCCGCCTGCGCCGCTATCGGCGGCGGCTCAACGACCACCATCGCGATCTGGCGCAGCGCGCGCGGCCGGAACTTGCGCGTACCTATGTGCTGCGCGCCGAATCCGACGACGCACCCACCCCGCCGGCGGCGCGGCACCCGGCGACGAACGGCTCGGAGTTGCCGGCTTTCGCGACGGTGATTGCCGAAACGCAGACCGAAATCATCAGCCTGACCGTGGGGGAGGCGGTGATGCGCCTGGACCTGGCGGATCAGCCGGTGCTGATGTTCCGCAATAGCGGCACCGACGAGCTGAACGTGATTTTCCGCCGGCGGGACGGCAATATCGGGTGGATTGACCCGGCGCATCGAATTTGAAGGAAAGGGCCAGCCGGCGGTGGGTGGGGCGCGCTATCGCGTGACGCCCAAGGTGGTAATGTGGGCGCGCCGCCCGCGTTGCGCGGGCGGAGTTCCTTGGGCCAGGCTCGATTTTTGATGCGCGGTGTACTGGTTGGTCTGGGTGCGGTGTTCGCGCTGCTGTTGCTGGGCGGCGTGGGCCTCGGCGTCTGGACGTTCGCCAGCTTCGAGCATGGGGAGCAGTCGGCGCAGGACTATGTGGATGCGGCGGTGCCGGCGATTACCGCGCGCTGGGACGTGGACGAACTGACGACGCGCGCCGAGCCTGCTTTGTTGCGCGGCACCGACAGTGCGAAACTGAAACTGCTGTTCGTGTGGCTCAGTACGCTCGGGCCGTTGCAGGACTATCGCGGCGCGGCGCTGCAATCGAGCTCCGTGCAGTCGATGACCGGCAGCCTGACCGTTTCAACCGCCCATTATGTCGCGAAGGCGCGGTATGTGCATGGTGACGCGCGCATCGACATCGTGGTGGTGCGCCACGATGCGGGCTGGCACATACTGGGCTTTCATGTGAACTCGGAAGGGCTGCAGCCGCAACTTCCCGCGCAGCGCCTTTGAGGGTGCCGATGATTTTGTGATTGTATTGCCGGCGCCGCTCGCCATGGCTGTCGCACTCATTGTCTTGGGGAGATCACGATGGATCCGTTTCTGCCTGCCTGGCGCCTGGCGGAGCTCACTACCAGCGGGCAGATCGGATGTCTGGAATTATTGGACACATACATCGATCGCGTGGAGCGGCTGGACATCCGCCTGAACGCCGTCGTGGTGCGGGATTTCGAGCGCGCGCGGGCGCGGGCGCGGGGGCTGGACGATGGCGGGCGCGCCTCGGCGGGGCCGCTGTTCGGCGTGCCGATGACGGTCAAGGAAAGTTTCGACTATGCGGGCCACCCGACCACGTGGGGCTACCAGTTCCGGCTGGGGCATCGGGCGGCGGTGGATGCGCTGGCGGTGCAGCGGCTGGAGGCGGAGGGCGCGGTTGTGTTCGGCAAGACCAACGTTCCGGTCGCGCTGGCCGACTGGCAAAGCTACAACCCGGTTTACGGCACGACGAACAATCCTTTCGATGCCGCGCATACGCCGGGCGGCTCTTCCGGCGGCGGGGCGGCGGCGTGTGCCGCGGGGCTTGGCGGCCTGGAACTCGGTAGCGACATTGGCGGATCGATCCGCGTGCCGGCGCATTTCTGTGGGATATTCGGCCATAAGCCGACCTGGGGACTGTGCCACGGCCGCGGGCATACGATGGCGGATACGGCCTCGGTGCCGGATATCGCGGTGATCGGCCCGCTGGCACGCTCGGCACGCGATTTGCGCACGGCGCTTGCCGCCATCGCCGGGCCGGATCCGGCCGAGGGGCCGGCGCAGATCGTACTGCCGGCGCCGCGCGTAACGTCGCCGGCGGGATTGCGGGTCGCGGTGTGGTCGCACCAGGCGGGACAGGTGACCGACGCGGAGACCGTTGCTTGCGTGGAGGCGGCCGGGAAGGCGTTGCAGGATGCGGGGGCGCGGGTGGCTTTTGCCGCGCGGCCTGCATTCGATCCGACCAGGGCGTATCATCTGTATTTGCAATTGCTCGATGCGGCGCTGAGCGCGCGCATGCCGGACCAGGTGGTGGAGCGGCGGCGCGCGGCCAAGGCGAGGCTGGCCGCGGACGATATGCGCGCCGATGCGGTCATGGTACGATCGGTGGATATGCTGCATCGGGAATGGCTGATGCTGAACGATGCGCGCGGCCATATGCGGCGCGCGTGGGGCGCGTTCTTTCAGGATTTCGATGTGCTGCTGTGCCCGGCGCTGGCAACGCAAGCGCTGCCGCACCGGCAGGATGGCGATACGTGGGAGCGCCGGCTGACGGTCGACGGAATTGATGTTGCGTACAACGATCTGCTGTTCTGGCCAGGCATAACCTGCGCGTTTCATTTGCCCGCGACGGTGGCGCCGGTGGCGCAGTCGAAGGCCGGGTTGCCGATCGGCGTGCAGATTGCGGGGCGGCTGTATGGCGATCTCACAACGATCGCCGTCGCCGGTATGCTGGAAGCCGCGTTCGGTGGTTTCCGGGCTCCGGCGGGTTGGGAATGAAGGCAAGGAAGGCCAGGGCTCTGCCTGGACCCGCTGGGGCCTGAGGCCCCAGACCCCCACTAGCGCTGCGCGGCTTTGCATCGCTCCCCGCAATGAAATGGGGTCTGGGGCCTACTGGCCCCAGCGGGTCCAGGGCAGAGCCCTGGCCTTCCTTCACTTTAACTCCACCAGCGCCGATCGGATAGCGCCCGCCAAAAGCGCCAGGTCTTCGGCGGCGATGGTGAACGCGGGGGTCAGGTAAACGATTTTTCCGAAGGGGCGGATCCAGGCGCCGGCGGCGATCAGGCGGCTTTTCAGCGCGTTCATATCGGTGATGGCGTGCAGTTCGACGACGCCGATGGCGCCGAGTACACGCACATCGCGGACGCCGGGGAGGTCTCGGCACGGGCTCAACAGGTCGGCCAGGCGGGCGGAGAGATCGGCGACCTGGGCGAGGCGCGGTTCGGTATCGAAAAGATCGAGCGAGGCGTTGGCGGCGCTGCAGGCCAGCGGGTTCGCCATATAGGTTGGGCCGTGCATCAGGGCGTGGGCTGGATTGTCGCTGAGGAAGGCTTCGAAGATGTGCGAGCGGGCGATCGCGGCGGAGAGCGCCATGGTGCCGCCGGTCAGGGCTTTTGAGAGCGTTACGATGTCCGGCACGATGCCCGCGGCTTCGCAGGCGAACATGGTGCCGGTGCGGCCGAAGCCGGTGAAGATCTCGTCGAGGATCAGCGGCAGGTTGTGGGCTTCGGCAAGGCGGCGTAGCGTGCGCAGGACCTCGGGCGGATGGAAAATCCTGCCGCCGGCGCCTTGCACCCGCGGCTCGACCAGAATGCCGGCCAGGGTTTTTCCGTGCTGGTCGAGGAATGTTTCGAGCGCGGCGATGAAGGTTTCGTCGCGGGGCAGCGGAACGATGGCGTGGGCT
>JAATGE010000075.1 GCA_015654825.1 Rhodospirillales bacterium | reverse complement strand
TGGCGCGGGCGAGCATTTCGGTGGAGCGGGCGAACAGCGGCGCGCCCGAGAGGCCGCCGGCCTGCTGCGCGTTGGGACCGGCAAGCCCGGCTGGACGAGCGATGGTGGTGTTGCCGACGATCAGCCCCGCCGCCCCGGTGGTAGCGACGGTCTCGACGACCGCTTCCAGTCCGGCATCCGAGAGATCGGGCGCGATCTTCACCAGCACGGGTGGTCGTACCGGCACCTGCGCGGCAACGGCCTGGAGGATGGCACGCAGGCGTGCTTCGCCTTGCAAGTCGCGCAGGCCGGGGGTGTTGGGGGAGGAGACGTTGATCGTCACGTAGTCCGCGAAGGGTGCTACCGCGGCCACGAGCGCCGGGTAGTCCCGCTCCGGGTCGGCGCCCTCCTTGTTGATGCCGACATTGGCCCCGAACGGGCACGGGCGGTCGGATAGCGATGCCAGGTGCGCGACATACGCATCGATGCCGGCGTTATTAAAACCCATGCGGTTGATCACCGCGCGGTTGTGCGGCAGCCGGAACAGGCGTGGGCGCGGGTTGCCCGGCTGCGGCCGCGGCGTGACGGTGCCGGCCTCGACAAAGCCGAAGCCGAGCCGCATCAGCGGCAGCACCGCTTCGGCGTTCTTGTCGAAGCCCGCGGCCAGGCCGATCGGGTTCGGGAACAGCCGCCCGAGGGCGCGTACTTGCAGGGCAGTGTCGTCCCGGCCCGGCGGGCCACCGATCAGGCCCAGATTGAGGGCGCGCAGCGTCAGTTGGTGCGCCGTCTCGGCATCCAGCATGCGCAGGACGGGCATTAGCGCGGAGACGGCGGCGGCGGGCAGCATGAGAGTGTGGTTCCTGCCGGGTGCTTCGCGCCGGGGCAAGACTTGTCCGGTGATCGCGGCGGGGCGATCTTCGGCGGATGTGGCGTGAACCGTACCTGGAGACCTGCTGCCGCTCGGCGCTGCATCGGCTTGTTTTGGCTGGCGAGGTGGGGCGGCCAGGCGGTTTGCCTGATCAACCGTGTCTCGATCGGCTTTCGACACTGGGCCTTGTCCGCGCCGGCGTGGACGGGCGACATCTGGTCACGGCCGAGGGGCTGGGCCGGCACGCGAGCGAGATTGGGCGTCGGTCGCAGGGCAAGGCTCGGGGCACCGGCCCGTAAGCGCTTGGAACGAAATTATTAATTTGAATTTTAAGTGGCTTCGCCGACCAGGGGCTCCGCCCCCTGGACCCCCGACGGCGTGCCGCCGCGGTCGTATTCGCTGCGCGGCGGGAGTCTTCTGTACGGTGTAGCGAGACGTGGATTTGGCGGCGCGCTCGCAGCCGATGCCAGACTCGGGACAGATAAAAATGGGGTTTGGGGCCTCCTGGCCCCGTCGTGCGCAGCACGCCTCCGGCGTGACGGGTCCAGGGCAGAGCCCTGGCCTTGACTAGTCGTATCGAACCTTCAATTTCCTGATGTCGCAGCTTTGATTTCCGATCCGAGCGGATATCGGGCTGTGCCCATCGGCTACGTCCAATCAACCGAGTGCCGCTGTGCGCACGCCTCGCTCATCAGGAACGACGCACAGGACACGCCCGCTATCCACGGCGGAGACCAACACCATGTCGCCGGCCGTCAGCACGTCGCCTGCGTCGTTGAAGTAGCCGGGCGAACCGATCGACCGCTGATCGTCGGTGCCGGCCTTGTAGTGCCACAAGGTGAAGCCGTTGGCGTAGGCCAGCACGGACAGGTTGCGGATTGCGAAGGCCATGAGGTTTTCCTTTCGTACACAAAAAAAGCCGCCCCCTTGCGGGAGCGGCTGGCGGTTGCGGGCGAAGTTTGCCCCGGGATCGACGCGATTTAGGCGGAGTTGACGCAACGAGTCAAGGAAATAATTCCTAATATTTGTAACTAAGTCACGATCCCCTTGCGGCGCAGGATTGGCGCCAGGCGCTCCATCGCTTCGTGCCAGAGCCGGTATTCGCCGCTTCGGGCGTTGCACTGGTCGGGCCGCATCTGGCGTTCCCCCCAAATCCGCAACACCCGCGCATGACCCAGATCGATCCGCCGTTGGCGGTACAGCGAGTCCAGGCATCGAACGATGTCGTCCGGCTCGCATGGCCGCGGAACACGCGCGCCGCCGTGCCGCGCTCCGTCGTGCCGCGAGCGTAGCGCGCCCACCGTCCAGAACCACGCATCCTCGGGCGACGCGAACGGTGTGCCAAGCGCCGCCGGCGCAAACGAGTGTGGTGCGTCACTGCTCATCGCCGCAACCTCAGGCTGTGATAAACAAAACATGAACAACCTGGACGCTAACGGAGCGCAGATCAAGGGTGAAAGGTTCATTTTCCTATTGGCAATGGGAAAAAATCCGCGCAAACTGCCGCCGGTCACGACAAAGGCCCGACGGGTTCGCATGAAGCATGAAGAGATCTGGCGCGCGCTCGATGCGCTGGCGGCGGAGGCCGGGATGTCGCCGTCAGGCCTGGCGCGCCGGGCCGGCCTGGATGCGACCACTTTCAACCCGTCCAAGCGGCGTATGCCCGATGGAAGGGCCCGCTGGCCGAGCACTGAAAGCCTCTCCAAGGCGCTGGATGCAGCAGGCGCGAGCCTGGAGACGTTCGCCCACCTGGTTACCGGCGGCCGGGCCATTGCCACTTCGCAGCCGCCGCCGCGGCGCATTCCGCTGATTGGACTCGCGCAGGCCGGCGCCGACGGCTTTTTCGGCGATGCCGGCTACCCGGTGGGCGCTGGATGGGACGAGGTCGCGATCCCCGAAGTGGGCGACGCGCACGCCTATGCGTTGGAGATTTCCGGCGAATCGATGGAGCCGGTCTACCGCGACGGCGACATGATCGTCGTTTCGCCATCGGCGCCAATCCGCCGCGGCGATCGCGTCGTGGTCCGCACGACACGGGGCGAGGCCATGGCGAAGCAGTTGGTCCGCCGCTCCGCCCGCCGTATCGAGCTGCGCAGTCTCAACCCCGAGCACCCGGATTTCAATTTCGACCTCGCCGACGTCGCCTGGATGCACCGTATCATCTGGGCTAGTCAGTAGCGGGATCGGCTTCCGCTACCGCCTGGTCCGGGCGCGTCATCGAGCGCAGTAGCAGCCAGGTTTCCCGCGAGATATACACGACGAAGCAAATCAGATCGACAGCGAACAGGAAATACTCGGTGGCCTTGATCGCCTCCACGATCAGCGGCGACATGCCGAGGCCGGCGAGGACCTTGGTGTAGTAGTCGAGCAGCGCCGCCGCCCCGCCGATCAGCGTGAAAAGACCGACCGCGACAAGGACGTGGAACGCGAAGGCCGCCACCAGCTTGAGGTCTTGCACGTGTGGTCTGCCCTTATCCCAACTGGCCGAGACGCTCGCGGCCCATTCGCACGTTTCGCGCCTCCCGCCCAAACCCGATCAATACCGCGATCGACACGGCGACGGTGCCAACCATCAGTGCCAGCGGCCAGTTCAGCTTACCGCCGAAGAAATTGTCGGCAAGGCTGCTTGGCAGGGTGGCGTTTCCGGCCGCGAGGAGATTGCCCAGCTGGTAGGTAACACCGGGGAAGGTGGCCCGCAATTCCGGCGGCGAAATCTCGTTCAGGTGCGCCGGAATCACGCCCCAGGCGCCCTGCACGCAAAACTGCATCAGGAACGCGCCAACGCCGATCCATAACGGGTCGCGGGCGAACGCCCAGAGCGGTAGCACGGGGAGAGACAACAGTGCGGCCGCGACAATGGCACGCCGCCGGCCGATCCGCTGGGAGAAGGTGGCGACCGTGATGCCGCCCACGATGGCCGCCAGGTTCATGGCAATCAGAATACCGGTGGCGGTCGGCAGTGGCAGGTGATGATCCTTTGTCAGAAAGGAAGGATACAAATCCTGCGTGCCGTGACTGAAGAAATTGAAGGCCGCCATTGTTGCCACGGCGTAGAGCACAAGTTTCCAATGTTCCCCGACAATATCGAGAAATCCTGAGGGGCGCTCCCGACGCGTGCCGGTCCAGTCCGGACTCTCGGGCACATTGCGCCGGACGTAAAGCACCAGCAACGCCGGCAACACGCCAAGCCAGAACAGGCCGCGCCACCCGACATGGACCACCGCGACCTGATTGAGCAGTGTCGCGAGCAGATAGCCGCTGGGATAGCCGGCTTGCAGCAAGCCCGAGACAGGGCCGCGCCATCGCGCGGGAATGCTTTCCATGGTCAGTGAGGCGCCGACCCCCCATTCGCCGCCCATGGCGATGCCGAACAATGCTCGCAGCACGAGAAAGCTCGTCAGCGTCGGCGCGAACCCGGAGGCGCATTCCAGCAGCGAATAGATGAGCACATTCGCCATCAGGATCGGGCGTCGTCCGAACCGGTCGGCAAGGCGCCCAAACAGCAGCGCGCCGAGCGGCCGCATCGCCAGAGTCAACGTGAAGGCCCAGGTTACCACCGTCCGGCTGGTCTGGAAGCTGTGCGCCACGTCATCCAGCGCGAACGCCATGATGAAGTAGTCGAACGCATCCAGCGTCCAGCCCAGGTAGCTCGCGATAACAACGTGTACCTGCTGCCGCGCCGTTTCGTCCCGCACCCTGCCAGCCCCCCGCTTCGTCGGCGGTAGACACTCTTTTGGGGCGGGCGGCGAAGGTCAATGCCCGGCATGGGTACGCACGTAGGGTGGGGGGCTTCGGACCGAAGGCGCTGGGGTGCTAATTCAAAGCTTGATCAAAGAGTTATGGCGGTGGATTTGTTCGCGAACGGGGGGCGGCAATTGATGGCTTCGCCGACCAGGGGCTCCGCCCCCTGGGCCCCCGACGGCGTGCCGCCGCTGTCGTATTCGCTGCGCGGCGGGAGTCTTCTGTACGGTTTGGCGAGACGTTGGATTTAGCGGCGCGCTCGCTGTAAACGCAGGCCTCGGACCAGATAAAATGGGGTCTGGGGCCTACTGGCCCCAGCGGGTCCAGGGCAGGGCCCTGGCCTTTCCTTTTCGAATCTTTACCGTCCTATCGCCGACTTTGGCCGTATATCTTTTATATGGGGCCGACCGCTACGGTGCCTGCAGTTTGGTCGCTTCGAAAGCAACCAGCGCTGCAACGGCGGCGTTCGCCGCGGTCTGATCGGCAGGGCTGGTCGAATTGGTCCAAGTCAGCAGCGCCGCCTGTGCCGCCGAGAGCAGTTGTGCCATTTCCGCCACCGTCGCGGGATTGGCACCGGGATGTGCCGCAAAGGCTGCCTCCGACGCTGCCGCTACGTTGAATGCAACGTTCAGGTCGGCACTTTCCTCGGGCGAGGCCGTGGCGCAGCCGCCCAGCACCAGGCATGTGGCAGCATAGAGGCTCGATGTTCGCGTCATTCGTTCCGCTCCCTTTGGTTGATTTTCGAGGCGATCGCGCCAGCCAGCGATTCCGCGTTGGCCTTGGCGCCCGCATTGTCCGGCAAGATGATCGACGTCAGCGCGCCTGCGATGAGCGGTGTTGCCTGGGCCCAGGTCAGCTCGTGCGTCAGCAACGCCAGGAACGTTCCGCACAGCGCCGAAAGCCCCGCAACGCTGGTGGGTTGCCTCAGCCATGCCAGCAGCCGGCTCATGTCATCGTTCCTGGTACGGTGCTGTAGCAGCGTATTTCACTCGCGGGCGTCGCTCCGGCCCGCCGTTACGCGGACGGAAGCCCAAACGCGGCGAGCAACCCGGCCTTGGCGGCAAGCCGATGCCGCGGCGTCGCGAAACGGATTCCGCCGTTGCGTCGCTATCGCCTACTGCCGGACATAGTGCTGATCGATTGCCCACCGATATATTGGCTCGGCAAGCCACACCACTGCACTGCCGATAATGCCGAGACCGAGAATGAGACCGGCCAGGCGTGAACGAAGGGCAACGATCTCGGCAACTGGGCGCCTCAGCTCCTGTACGGCAAGAGTGAGGGCATCGACCGACCGCGCGCTGCCGATGGCGCCAATTCTAAATCGCTCGAGATCGTGCTGCATCACGCAGATGACGCAATCCAATTTCTCCTCGAGATCGTGTTGATCGAGCCGCAATATCGCCAGATCCGATCGAACAAGATCGTGCAGCACAGCGGCCTCGTCATGGCGCAGCTTAATGGTCTCCGCCAACGCGCGAAGCCCCTGTACGACCTCGCCCATCTGGTGATGGATCTGATTGAGACCGGGGTCCGCCACGGCGATGCCTCCGCTCATGCGATAGAGACAACGCCATTGTTGTTCCACAGCTGATGGGATCCGACCGCGGGCTTGACCGTCGGCAGCGCGGGCGCGAATAGGCCGCTCGACGGCGAAAGCCAAAGCGCACCCTGCGGCTGAATCCCAAGACCGCCGGCGTTCGTGGTAAGCAGGCTCAAATTGCCGCTTGTGGCATTCTGCAGGACCGGCCAGTTGCTCGCCCCGGCGACGTTCAAAAGGCTGACAAGGTTGCCGCTGCCGCTGCTGCCGCCCGACGCATTGATGAATAGATTGCCACCCTTGGTCTGGATAACGCCGCCGATTATACCATCGGTACCTTCGAATATGATGGTCGGCGAACTGCTGTGCGTTGCGGCCTGGTGCTTGATGTGATTGGTCGCGGCGAGCACGGAGCTAATCTGAAATAGCGTGGATCCGTCCGCGGCTACAAAGACATGATCCTTGGTATTGCCGACGCCCGCCGGCGCAGAAGCTGTTGAAGGAGTTTTGAATGTAAGAAGGTTATTCACGCTTGGCAGCGAGTTATCGATAAATGCGGTCGAAATCGGCACGTTGCCTGCGTCGATTGCAAACGTGGTCAGCCCGACAGTGGCGTTCGAAGTGCCAAGCTTCAGAACCGTCGCCATGTTGCCAAACTGGCAGGCGCCGATCATATTGTCGGAAGAATTGAAAGTACTCCCGAATGCTATTCCAATGTCCTGATTGCTGCCTCCGGACGGCCCGCCGATGAAGTTGCACCCCACGATCCAATAGCTCGACACATTGGTCAGATCAAAAAATGTTTGTG
>JAATGE010000099.1 GCA_015654825.1 Rhodospirillales bacterium | reverse complement strand
GCGCGGCGGGGCTCAACACCGCCGGCTTCATTTCGGGTTATCGCGGCTCGCCGCTGGGCGGCTACGACCTGGCGCTGTGGGGTGCGAAGAAGCATCTCGATGCGCACCAGATTCATTTCCAGCCCGGCACCAACGAGGATCTGGCGGCGACCGCGGTATGGGGCAGCCAGCAGGTCGGACTTATGCCCGGTGCCAAATACGATGGCGTTTTCGGGCTCTGGTACGGCAAGGGGCCGGGGGTCGACCGGTCCGGCGACGTTCTGAAGCACGCGTCGTACCAGGGCACCGCGAAACATGGTGGGGCGATCGCGCTGTGCGGCGACGATCACGGGGCGCGTTCCTCCACGCTGGCGCATCCGAGCGACATCGCGCTGATCCATTACGGCATGCCCGTGCTGAACCCGGCGACCGTGGAAGAACTGGTGTCGTTCGGTCTCGCGGCCTGGGAAATGAGCCGCTATTCCGGCGCCTGGATCGGCATGAAGGCGCTGACCGACACGGTGGAGGGCGGCGCCTCGATCCCGGCCGACATGGACCATGCGAATTTCGTGGTGCCGACCGATTTCGAACTGCCGCCGGAAGGGCTGAATATCCGCGCCCGCAACGGTTCGGCGCTGGAGGTGGAACAGCGCCATTACGAGCAGCGGCTGGAGGCGGCGCAGGCCTGGGTGCGCGCCAACCGGCTCGATGGCGTGGCATGGGGTGGCGCGCGGCGCCACCGGTTCGGCATCGTTTCGGGCGGCAAGGCCTACCTCGATGTGGTGGAGGCGCTGCGCGGCCTGGGCCTCGATGAGGCGCGCACCTCGGCACTCGGCATCGGGGTCTACAAGGTGGGGATGGTGTGGCCGCTGGAGCCGCAGCGCCTGCGGGCGTTCGCCGAAACGTGCGACGAGGTCTTTGTCGTCGAGGAAAAGCGGCCGATCATCGAGGACGAGATCTCCACAATTCTTTACAATTTACCCGCGTCGTCGCGGCCGATGCTGACCGGCAAGCTGGACGAGAACGGTGCGCCGCTGGTCAAGGCGGTCGGCGAACTCGATCCGGACCTGATGCTGCACATCATCGCCGGCCGGTTGCGCAGCCGGATCGACGATGCGGCGCTGCTGCAGCGCATCGCCGCCATCAAGCCGCTGGAGACCGGCATTCCGACCATCAGCTACGGCGTCAAGGAGTTGCTGCGTCCGCCGAGTTTCTGCGCCGGCTGTCCGCACAATACGTCGACGCGGGTGCCGGACGGATCGATCGCCGCGGCCGGCATTGGCTGCCATATCATGGCGGCGGCGCTGCCCGACCGGCACACCATGCCGGCGAGCCATATGGGCGGGGAGGGCGCCACGTGGATCGGCCAGGCACCGTTCACCACGATGCCGCACATGTTTCAGAATCTGGGGGATGGAACGTATTTCCATTCCGGCCTGCTGGCGATCAGGGCCACGATCGCGGCGAACGTGAACATCACGTACAAGATACTATTGAATGGTGCGATCGCCATGACCGGCGGGCAGATCGTCGAGGGCGAGAATTTCGCCGGCCAGCTCACCGGGCCGCATATCGCGGCGCAGCTCGCGGCCGAGGGCGTCAAGCGCATCGCGCTGGTGACCGACGACCCGAGCCGGCACGACCACACGCATTACCCGCCGCAGGTCACGTATCACCACCGTGACGACCTTGACGCGGTGCAGCGCGAATTGCGCGAATTCAAGGGTGTATCGGCGCTGATCTACGAACAGAGCTGTGCCACCGAGCGCCGGCGGTTGCGCAAGCGCGGCAAGATGGCGGATTCCGGCGAGCGCCTGTTCATTCACTCCGAGATCTGCGAGGGCTGCGGCGATTGCGGCGTGCAGTCCAACTGCATTGCCGTCGAGCCGGAGGAGACCGCGCTCGGCCGCAAGCGGCGGATCAATCAATCCGTGTGCAATACGGACCTTTCATGTGCCAAGGGGTTGTGCCCCAGTTTCGTGACCGTCATCGGTGGCAAGGTGCGGGCGCGGGCCGAGGATGATAGCGCGGAGGCGGCCATCCTGGAGGCGCTGCCGCAGCCGACCCTGCCGCGCATCGGCGAGGTCTATAACGTTCTGCTGGCCGGCATCGGCGGCAACGGCGTGGTGACGATCTCGGCGCTGCTTGGGATGGCGGCGCATCTCGAAGATAAGCTCTTTACGGTATTGGACAATTCCGGTCTCGCGCAGCGCAACGGCTCGGTTACCAGCCACCTGCGTATCGGCGACGGCGCGCAGCGCCATAGCCCGCGCATACCGAACGGCGATGTCGACCTGGTGATCGGCGCCGACCCGATGGTGGTTGCCATCCCCGAGACGCTGGCCAAACTCGGGCACGGGCGCAGTGCCGTGATCCTGAACCGGTTCGTGGCGCCGAACGCGCTGTTCGCCGGCGACCCCGACCTCGATCTGCATTTCGCGCCGATGCTGGAGAAGGTGCGTCCGCGCGCCGACGCCGAGCGGATCTTTTCGCTCGATGCGACGCGCGTGGCGAGCGTGATGCTGGGCAACGCGATCGGCACCAACATGCTACTGGTGGGGTTTGCGTGGCAGAGCGGGCTTATTCCGCTGCGCGCGGAAAACATCATGCAGGCCATAACGCTGAACGGCACCGAGGCGGCGATGAACCGGCGCGCGTTCGGGCTGGGGCGGATCGCCGCGGCGCGGCCGGAGCTGGTGGCCGGCTGGTTGCGCGGGCACGAGACGGTGGATATCCCCGACACGCTCGGCGACCTGCTGGCGGACCGCATGCCGCGCCTGACGGCCTGGGGCGGGGCGCGCTGGGCCAGGCGTTACCGCGCGCTGGTGGCGAAGGTGGAGGCGGCGGAGGCAAAGATACAAGGCGCCGACGGCGGGCTGTCGCGCGCGGTGGCGTTCGTCGCCGCCAAGCTGATGACGTACAAGGATGAGTACGAGGTAGCGCGGCTGTTCGTCGATCCTGCGTTCGCGCTGCGGCTGCGCGAGACGTTCGAAGGCGATTTCGCCATGCAGTTCAACCTGGCGCCGCCGCTGTTCGCGCGGCGCGACAAGGCGACGGGGCGGCCGAAGAAGCAGCGTTTCGGGCCGTGGATGATGCGCGGTTTCAAGGTACTGAGCCGGCTGCGCGTGCTGCGCGGCACGCCGCTGGATGTGTTCGGCTACCATCCGCACCGCCGCACCGAACGCGCCCTGGTGGACGAATACGCGGCCCTGGTGGACCAGGTGCTGGCCCGGCTGACGCCGGGCAACCTGGCGGCGGCTGAGGCCGTGCTGCGGGCGCACGAAAAGGTGCGGGGCTACGATGTCGTCAAGGAGGCAAACCTGGCCAAGGTCCGGTCGGGGCTGCCGGTGCTGCTGGAGGGGATGGGCGCCGGGGCCTGAGGCCCAGACCCCCGATAAAGCTGCGCGGCTCTTCATTGTCGTCCCGGCGAAGCCAGTACCAGCCACGATTTTTCAGGCTTCGCCGTTCCCCCCGCAGTTCCTCATGAATGGGGGTCTGGGGCCGTCGTGCGCAGCACGCTCTCGCGTGACGGCCCCAGCGGGTCCAGGGCAGAGCCCTGGCCTTCCTGCCCTTATCCGCGCCCTGGACACG